>JAVBTC010000105.1:0-14363 GCA_031556405.1 Rhodocyclaceae bacterium | reverse complement strand
AGGAGCATCTGATATTCACCGGCACCTTCCGCCGTTTGAGTCTTGCGCCGACGTTCGCGCCGGGAATGGGGCAGCAGGTATTTTTCGTCGCGCGTCTGCCGGCCACGAACGAAAACGCGGAAAACTGGTTCCAGCTCGTCGCCACCGGCTGGCAACAGTTAACCGACCCGATCGCGGCGGCCGGCAGTGCCCCCGGGGGAGAAATCAGTCCATGGGTGTTGCATTACCTCGATATCAGCGGACTCCCCTCGGGAACCGAGCTTTATCTCGGTTACGGCGATGATGTTTACGAAATGGATGCAAGCCGCAGATATTGCGGGCTCTTCCGGGTTGCGCCGTAATACGGGTTAAACGCGGCGCAATGCTTCGCGGCCGTTTTTTTGCCGCTTGTGGAAAAGGAAAGGACGGAAGTAATATTCCAATGAAGATAAAGCATGTTATTAATATAATGTCGGAGGGGTTATGCTTTTCATGCCTTCGTTTTTTTGGTTCCGCCAGGGTGCGCAGCGTTCGCGAATTCGCATTTTTTCGGCATTCTTTTTCGGCATCGCCGTTTCCATTTTCTTCGTATCGCTTTCTGCTGCGGGGGCATTGAACGATACCGGACAGACCCGGTGTTACGACGCTACCGCGCTGACCGTGGTCGCCTGCGACGACGCGCATGTCGGCGATGTGAGCCAGAACCCGCGCCAGGATGCGCGTTTCGGCCGCGACGCGGCGCAGGCGGCGGGAATGCTGCCCGCCAAAACCGGCGGCGGCAGCGCGGGATTCGATTTCAGCCGGATCTGCAACGACGGAAGCGATTGTTCCACGCAAACCGCCACCGGCATCTATGCGGGCGAATGGGGATGTACGCGGGACAATGTGACCGGGCTGATGTGGGAAATGAAAACGACTACCGGCGGCAGTCCCCGCGACCAACTTCGGTTCTATAGCTGGTACGACTCGACCATAGCGGATCCGGTGGAACGCGGCGAACCGGGAAATATCGTGGGTTGCGGCGATACCCTGGGCGGCGCCAATTGCAATACCGAAAACTATGTCAACTCTATAAACGCCGCCGGACTCTGCGGCCGCAATGACTGGCGCCTGCCGACCCGGCGCGAACTGCTGTCGATCGTCGATTACGACGGGGTCGGCGCTATCGATACGGATTATTTTCCGAATACGAATGTGCTGAATCCCACCGGTTTTTATTGGACCGTGGAAAGCGATGTACTCGCTCCAAACCGGGCCTGGTACGTTCATTTCCAATACGGCAATTCCGTGCCGTCCGTCAAGATAGGTACGACCATGGGAGTACGCCTCGTGCGCGGCGCGTTGCCGGCGGCGAGTTTCCAGGACAACGGCGACGGCACCGTCAGCGATGCCGCGACCGGCCTGATGTGGGATCAATGCGCGATCGGGCAGCGCACGACCGGCAGCGGCTGCGCCGCCGCCGCCAATGCGGCTCCCCTTACGTGGCAACAGGCGCTCACGGCGGCGGTCGTCTCCAATGAGGTGAATTACCTCGGCTACAACGACTGGCGCCTTCCCAATGTCAAGGAACTCGAAAGCCTGATTGCCATCGATAGCCCCGTATATATCAATCAGGTCGCTTTCCCTCAAACGCCTGCCGATGCCTTCTGGAGCAGCACCACTTTTGTCGTTTCACCCTTCAGCGGCTGGTATGTCGATTTCGGGCATGGCAACGTTTCCTACCTCGGCAATTATTCCGATACCAGAATGGCGCGTCTCGTGCGCGGCGGACAGGTTTTTGCGTCCTTCGATCTTCTGGGCGTCAACAGCGTCACGCTCAGTGTCACCGCTACCGGCGAGACGAACGCCCTGCTGACCGTCACGGTCGATCGGGCGTCGACCGGCTACTGGCTTGTTCTGCCCGCCGGCAGTGTCATGCCGACGACCGCGCAGCTTGCCGCCGGCGCCAGCGGGAGCCTGGCGGCGAACACGGCGGCGAGTTTCGGACTTTCGGGCCTGGTTCCGGATACCGCCTACGACCTGTGGTTCGTCGCTCGGGTCGACAGCAATTACAGCGCGATCCGGAAGACGAGTTTCACCATGCCGTCCGCTACGCCACCATCGCCTCCCTCTCCTCCGCCATCACCGTCGGCATGCTCCGTCGTCGACGGCGCGCTGCTTGGGCCGAAGTGCGTTTACAGCGTTTCCCAGGGCGCCGAGAACCTTCCCGTAGGCTTTTGCATTGCCGCCGGAGAAAGCGTTACCGTGTCCATCGACGGCGCCTATTATCAGCTTGGCGCCGATACGCCGACAGCCTGCTTCGAAGCCGTCGCCAGCGGCAGGCCGGCGTACAGCGGCACCGGGCCGGGGCGCGGATTGCTGCCGGTGTCGGGCAATGCCCGCGTCACCGCCGCGTATCCGGAGAGCGTCGTCATCGTCGCCCGCAACGGCGATATCGTCACCGCATTGACGGAGCAGGCGGGAATCCGTACCCGTGTCAATGCCGACTGCACCAGCCTGTCGATCGTCAAAAACGGTGGCGAAATCGCCGCGCCCGCGTGGATGCTGGCGTCGCCACCGGCCGGCGGCTGTCCTTCCGATGCGCTGACGCCGCCGACAGGAGCATTCGCCGCGAGCGGCGCCCTGGCCTGTCCGAAGGGAGAAAATCTGGCAATTACCGACACGTTCCGCCGCCTGAGCCTGGCGCCCACGTTCGCCCCCGGAGCGGGGCAGCGGATATTTTTCGCGGTGCGCCTGCCGGCCACGGACGGCAACGCGGAAAGCTGGTTCCAATTCGCCGGCGGCGGGTGGCAGCCGCTGACCGATCCGATTGCGACGGCGGGAACCGCGCCGGGTGGAGAAATCAGCCCGTGGGTGTTGCGCTATCTCGACGTCGGCGGGTTGCCGTCGGGCACCGAGCTCTATCTCGGCTATGGCGACGACGCGGATGAAATGAGCGTGAATCGGAGGTATTGCGGGCTATTTCGGATCGCGCCATGAACATGGAGTGTGATATTTTCTAAATTTCAATTAAATTTTATTTGTTATATGTAGTGGTTTATGATTAACAATTAAAAGTTAAATTTGGAATTTATCGGTGGCGGATCGAAAATGCCGCACGTGGGCGCGTGGGGAAAGGTTCGCGCGCTTTCACAAACTCCTGACTCCGAACTCCTAACTCGTGACTCCGCGAAAAATGCCGCCGCCGCGGGCTCGCCGGAGATTCATGCTGCGTCTTCGCGCAACGGCTCTTCGCGGATTTCGAACTCGATTCCGACGCGTTGCCAGGCATTTTTTTCTTCTTCCAGCCCCATGGCCGAGAGCGGATGTTTTTCGAGCCAGTGCGGCGGCAGTTCGAGAACGAATTTTTCTTCCTCGCCCTTACCCTTGTGTTCATGGTGCACGCGGCAGAATTCCGAGGGGTCCTGTACCTGGGGGTCGCGGCCGCGATGCAGCAGGACGGCCAGACGCAGGGAAAAAATCAATTGCCGCTCGTGCCGTTCACGGTCGTCGACTCCATGTCCGATTCCATATCCGTCCGGCACGGGAAAAAGCATCGCCAGTTTTTCCAGCTTGCCGCGATGGCTCAGCACCAGCCGGGAAAGCCGGTTCCGCTCCCTGGCGGAAAATCCCGGCAGATCGGCAAAAGAGAGAATGTAGGCGCCATGCTTGTGGTAGGCGCCATGGCTGATGGAAATGCCGATTTCGTGAAGACACGCCGCCCAGGCGAGAAAGAGCGCATCTTCTCCGCGCAGGTCGGTTTTTACCGTCTTTTTTCCGCCGTTGCCGCGCAGTTGCGCCAGAAAGCGGCGGGCGCTTTTTTCGATCCTCTCGGCCTGCCGGGTATCGATCTGGTAGCGGCGCATCAACTGCGCGACGGTGGTTTCGCGCATGTCGTCCTGATGGGTACGACCGAGCAGGTCGTACAGCACGCCCAGCCGCAGGGCGCCGCCGGCGTAATTCATGTGTTCGATGGCGAACGTTTCGAAAACGGCATTCATGATCGCCAGGCCGCCGGCCAGCACCGGCACGCGCTCGCTGCGCAATCCTTCCAGTTGCAGCCGCGCGGCGTTGCCCGCTTGCAGCAAAAGGGCGCGCAGGCGTCGCAATCCCTCGCGGGTGATGCCGGTTCCGGCATTCGGATTGAGCTGGTTCAACTCCAGCAGATCGGCAAGCGCGCGCGCCGAGCCGGAAGATCCCACGGCCTCGCGCCAGCCGTGGCGGGAAAAAGTCTGCGCGATGCCGGAGAGCGTTGCCGCCGCCGCCAGTTCCGCCGCGTGCAGCGATTTCTTGTCGACCTCGCCGTCCGGGAAAAAGCGCAGCGAAAAATTGACGCAGCCCATGTGCAGCGATTCCAGCAGCTTCGGGGCCGCGCCGCGGCCGATGATCACCTCGGTCGAACCGCCGCCGATGTCGACCACCAGGCGCTTGTGCCGTGCCGCCGGAAGCGAATGAATGACGCCGGTGTAAATGAGCCGTGCTTCCTCCTGGCCGGGGATGATTTCGATCGGAAAACCGAGCGCGGCTTCGGCGTCGGCCAGGAATTCCGGCGCGTTTTTCGCCACGCGCAGCGTATCGGTGGCCACCGCGCGCACCGCTTCCGGCGCGAATCCGCGCAGGCGCTCGCCGAAACGTGACAGCGCCTGCAACGCGCGCGCGCGGGAGGCTTCGTCGAGCGTGCGCGCCTTGGTCAGGCCGGAGGCGAGCCGTACCGATTCCTTGAGGCTGTCGAGGGGGTAAATCTGGTCGTCGACCACGCGTCCCACTTGCAGGCGGAAGCTGTTGGAGCCCAGGTCGACAGCGGCGATCAGTTCATAACCCATGGATTCTCTTTTTCGGTTGCGTTCGCGGTTTCGTTCGCGATTTCTTTCGCGATTTCTTTCGTTATCGCGGCGGAAGGGCGGGAAATCTGGAATTCTAGAATGATTCCACGTGTTGGCGGTCGGGAATATCTTCAGCGTGTCCACGCGGAATGCCTCTGTCCGGACAAAAACATTCCATTCCGGGAATAAAAAAGGACGGCGTTTGCCGCCGTCCCTTTGCATGATTTGAAGCAATACCGTCAGGAAGCCACCTTCGCCACCAGCGGCACGATCATCAGCGCAACGATGTTGATGATCTTGATCAGCGGGTTGACCGCCGGGCCGGCGGTGTCCTTGTACGGATCGCCGACGGTGTCGCCGGTCACGGCGGCCTTGTGCGCTTCGGAGCCTTTACCGCCGAAGTTGCCGTCCTCGATGTATTTCTTCGCGTTGTCCCAGGCACCGCCGCCGGTCGTCATCGAGATGGCGACGAAGAGGCCGGTGATGATGGTGCCCATCAGCAGGCCACCCAGCGCCTTCGGTCCAAGAATCAGGCCGACGAGCACCGGCACGAGCACCGGCAGGAGCGAGGGAATCACCATTTCCTTGATCGCGGCGGAGGTCAGCAGGCCGACGGCGCGCGAGTAGTCGGGCTTGCCCGTTCCTTCCATGATGCCGGCGATTTCCTTGAACTGGCGGCGCACTTCGAGCACCACGGAACTGGCGGCGCGGCCGACCGCTTCCATCGCCATGGCGCCGAAAAGGTAGGGAATCATGCCGCCGATGAAGAGGCCGATGATGACCTTGTGATCGGAGAGGTCGAATTTCATGACTTCGCCCAATGTGCTTTCGAGCGCGTGCGTGTAATCGGCGAACAGCACCAGCGCGGCCAGGCCGGCGGAACCGATGGCGTAGCCCTTGGTCACCGCTTTCGTCGTGTTGCCGACGGCATCCAGCGGATCGGTGACGGCGCGCACGGAAGAAGGCAGTTCGGACATTTCGGCAATGCCGCCGGCGTTGTCGGTGATCGGGCCATAGGCGTCGAGTGCGACGATGATGCCGGTCATCGACAGCATCGAGGTCGCGGCGATGGCGATGCCGTACAGTCCGGCCAGGTGGTGCGCACCCCAGATCGCGGCGCAGACGCAAAGCACCGGCAGCGCGCAGGCTTTCATCGAAACGCCGAGGCCGGCGATGATGTTCGTCGCGTGCCCGGTCTGGCAGGAGGAGGCGACGTGCTTCACCGGCGCGAATTCGGTGCCGGTGTAGTACTCGGTGATCCAGACCAGCAGTCCGGTCAGCACCAGGCCGATGATGGCGGAGCCGAAGATTGCGTTGGCGCTGAAAAATTGTCCGTCGGCCAGCGTGATGCCGTTGCCGAGCAGCCAGGTCGTCACCGGGTAGAAGCCGATCAGCGCCAGAACGCCGGCGACCGCGAGACCGCGGTAAAGCGCGGACATGATCTTGCCGCCTTCGGAGGTCTTGACGAAGAAGGTGCCGATGATCGAGGCCACGATCGAGACCGCGCCCAGCACCAGCGGATAGACGACGAGATTGTCGGTGGCGCCGGAAACGCCCTTCAGCATCAGCGCGCCGAGCACCATCGTCGCGACGACCGTCACCGCGTAGGTTTCGAACAGGTCGGCGGCCATGCCGGCGCAGTCGCCGACGTTGTCGCCGACGTTGTCGGCGATCACCGCCGGGTTGCGCGGATCGTCCTCGGGAATCCCGGCTTCGACCTTGCCCACGAGGTCGGCGCCGACGTCGGCGCCCTTGGTGAAGATGCCGCCGCCCAGCCGCGCGAAGATCGATATCAGCGAACCGCCGAAGGCCAGTCCGACCAGCGGCTGTACGACGTGGTGCAAATCACCGTCACCGCCCATCGCTTTCAGCACGGCGTAGTAGCCGGCGACGCCGAACAGGCCCAGGCCGACGACCAGCATCCCGGTGATCGCGCCGCCCTTGAAGGCGACGTCGAGCGCCGGAGCGATGCCGTTACGCGCCGCCTCGGCGGTACGCACGTTGGCGCGCACCGAGACGTTCATGCCGATGAACCCGGTGGCGCCGGAGAGTACCGCGCCGATCAGAAAGCCAATGGCCATCGGCCAGGAAAGCAGAAGGCCGATGACGACGAAAAGCACGACGCCGACGATGCCGATCGTCGTGTACTGCTTGCTGAGGTAGGCCGAAGCCCCTTCCTGGATCGCCTTGGCGATCTGCTGCATGCGCTCGTTGCCCGCCGGCAGCGCGAGAATCTTCATGCTCATTCCCGCGCCGTAGGCCACGGCGAGCAGGGCGCCGATCAGCGCCAGTATCAGTGCTGCTGACATGTGCTACTCCTCCTTGAATTAAATGGGTGGTTAAACAGTTTTGGGTTCCGGTTGGTACTTCGAAAAATTGCCAGATTTCCGATCATTATGGCTCGTAACCGATTCGTCGAATCTGTTGAGGCGGTTTTGAGATATCCATGAATTAATCAACGTTTCATTTGCAAGTTGCGCGTCAGATTGCGGAGTGCTTGATCTCTTTTTTCTTCACAGTAAAAAAAATGAAAGCACATAAAAATACGATCAAGCTTGAAAATACGCCAATTTCATAAAAATTGATATATTCCAAAGGTACTAAAATATTTTCCATGGTGTTTGATATTTTTTCTATCTTTAGCTTGATGAAAAGAAAATACGCCACGGAAGAAATTGCAGTTATAGCAAGCAATATAGAAAAAAATGCGATACTGTGATTTTGGGATATTTTTTTAATATAAAAGAAATAACATGAAAGTATGGTTATTCCTGATAATGATAAAGACAGGGAATACAGTGATGCGCTTAAAAAATACCCGTCTACTGACGTGGCGGTTAAATTTATTTTTGTTTCCGCTGTAATCAAATTTAACAACCAGGAGTAGCTCTGCCACCCGAATTCAAACATGAGCAATGCGGTAAGAACCATATAGAACATAATGGCAATTTTACTCATGCGCATAGCCAAGCCTTTCATCTGGCTATTGATAGGATGAATCCACACGCTTGCCAGACAGATTGCGGCGGCGCGGAACGGAAATAACCGACCATCCATTCGCCTTTCATGTGTCCAGCGCGAACGCCGCCAAGCGTTTCGGCACGCGCGTGTTGCACAGACGCGCGTAATCGGGCAGCCCGTTGCGGTACGGCGGATACGCCTCGCCCGCGATCAGCGGCGCGAGCCAGGTACGGCAGGCGTCGCTGATGTGAAAGCCGTCGTCGCGGATGAATTCGCGCGGCAGCTTGCGTTCGACATTGGCGACTTCCTCGAGCCGCGCGCTGCCGATTTTCCAGCGGTAAGGATGGTCCGACAGGCGCACGATCGTCGGCATCACCGCGCTTTCGCCGGCCAGCGCGAATTCCACCGCCGCCTTGCCGAGCGCGTAGGACTGTTCGAGATCGGTCTGCGATGCCAGGTGGCGGGCTGCGCGTTGCAGATAGTCCGGCTGCGCCCAGTGATACTTGAAGCCGAGCGCTTCCTTGATCCGCTGCGCCACGACCTGACCGGCGCCGCCGAGCTGGGCGTGGCCGAAGGCATCGCGGACGCCCTGTTCGGAGAGAAACACGCCGTCGGCGCCGCGCACTCCTTCGGAAACGGCGATGCAGCAGAAACCGTGCCGCGCCACGCAATGCTCGACGCGCGGCAGGAATGCCTCTTCGTCGAACGGGATTTCGGGAAAGAGCAGAAGATGCGGCGGCGTCGCGTCGCACTCGCCACCCTTGCTGCCCTCGCTCGCCAGACCGCAGGCGGCGGTGATCCAGCCGGCGTGGCGCCCCATCACTTCCATGACGAAGATTTTCGTCGAGGTACGTGCCATCGAGGCAACGTCGAGCCCGGCTTCGCGCATCGAGGTGGCGACGTATTTGGCGACGGAACCGAACCCCGGACAGGTGTCGGTCAGCGGCAGGTCGTTGTCGACCGTTTTCGGAATTCCGATCACGGAAAGCGGATAGCCGGCGTCAGCGGCGAAGCGCGCGATTTTCGACGCGGTGTCCATCGAATCGCCGCCGCCGTTGTAAAAGAAATAGCCGATGCCGTGCGCCTGGAACACGTCGAGCAGGCGTTCGTACAGCGCGCGCTGTTCATCGGGATTCTTGAACTTGAAGCGGCAGGAGCCGAAAGCGCCGCCCGGCGTGTGCCGCAGCCGGGCGATGGCGGCGTCGGATTCCAGGCCAGTGTCGATCAGGTCCTCGAAGAGGGCGCCGAGAATGCCGTCGGCGCCGGCGAAAACCTTGCCGATCCGCGGATTTCCTGGGTTTCCCGGATTTCCTTCTTCCGCGAAACGTCGCGCGGTTTCGATGACGCCGCAGGCGGTGGCGTTGATCACCGCCGTGACGCCGCCCGACTGGGCATAGAAAGCGTGTATCGGAGCCGCCATGCTGTCCGCGTTCGCGTTATTTCAGCGCGTCGAAAACGCGCCGCGTTATTTCGTCGTCGCTGCCGGTGCCGGAAATCTTGCGGCAGCGCGGCGCCTTGGCGTCGCCGGAAGCGGCCCAGGAACCGTAGTAGTCGACCAGCGGCCTGGTTTGCGCGTGATAGACGTCGAGACGTTTCCTGACGGTTTCTTCCTTGTCGTCGTCGCGCTGGATCAGGTCTTCGCCGGTGGCGTCGTCCTTTCCGGCAACTTTCGGCGGGTTGAAGCGGACGTGGTAGGTGCGCCCGGAAGCGGCGTGGACGCGGCGTCCGCTCATGCGCTCGATGATGTCGCCGTCGGGAACATCGATTTCGAGCACGAAGTCGAGCGCGACGTCGGCCGCCTTCATCGCGTCGGCCTGCGGAATCGTGCGCGGAAAACCGTCGAAGAGATAGCCTTTCTTGCAGTCGTCGGCGGCGAGGCGGTCTTTCACCAGGCCGATGATGATGTCGTCGGAAACGAGTCCGCCCGCATCCATGATCTTTTTCGCTTCCACGCCGAGCGGCGTTCCCGCCTTGACCGCCGCGCGCAGCATGTCGCCGGTGGAAATCTGCGGAATGCCGAATTTTTCGCAGATGTATTGCGCTTGCGTGCCTTTGCCGGCGCCGGGAGCGCCCAACAGAATCAATCTCATAATTGTTGCCTCCTTGAAAACTCCGGTTGCTTTCGGTTGCTGCTTGATTCTTCCGGTCGCGAAACGCCGGCGGTGCCGCGCTTCGTTCCCTTATTGCTGCTTTTTTCCGTTGCCGCTTTTTCTCGGCGCTTTTTCCTTGTTTTTCTTCCGTTCCTTGTCATTTCCGTTGCATCCGCCGGCGCATGGCGGCGGTTGGGGGGACGGAAGAAAGGCGGTAAAGGAAGGAAGAAGGAGGAAGGTGGAAATTACCCGCAATTGCCGCCACGGTCAAACCATTTTCGCATTTCCTCGGCATCTTCCGGGGTGTCGACGCCCGGCGCCGGAGGGTGCGTGCTGATGGCGACGCTGATGCGGTAACCGTGCCAGAGTGCGCGCAGTTGTTCCAATGCTTCGAAACGCTCGATCGGCGCCGGAGCGAAATTGGCGTAGTCGTGCAGGAAAGCGGCGCGATAAGCGTAAAGACCGATGTGGCGGTAGGCTGGAAATTGCACCGGCAGGGTTGCGGCGGTGCTGGAGTCATCGCGCTGATCGCGTGAAAAATGATCGCGGGGGTAGGGGATCGGAGCGCGGGAAAAATACAGCGCATCGCCGTTGTCGCGGCAGACGACCTTGACGATGGAAGGATTGAGGAATTCCGCGACGTCCGCGATCGGATGCGCCACGGTGGCGATGGCGGCGCCGCTGGCGGCGAGCTGCTGCGCCAGTTGCCCGATCAGTTCGGGCGCGATGCGCGGCTCGTCGCCTTGCACGTTGACGACGATTTCCTCGTCGCCCCAGCCGCGCAACCGCGCAACCTCGGCCAGGCGGTCGGTACCGGTCGGGTGGTCGGGCGCGGTGAGCAGGGCGTTGAAACCGTGCGCCTGCACGGCGTCGAGAATGTCGGCGTGATCGGTGGCGACCCAGATTTCCTCGGCGCCGGAGCGGGCGGCGCGTTCGGCGACGCGCACGACCATGGGCTTGCCGCCGAGATCGAGCAGCGCCTTGGCCGGCAGCCGCGTCGATGCGTAACGCGCGGGAATGACCGCTTTGAAGCGCGCCGGGGAATGTTGCGACGTTTCGTCGTCGTGTTTATTCATTCTATTTTTTATTAAATTGACTTCCGCCTGTGTAGGTGATTTCAGTTCAGAATTATTTAAGTGTTTTGGATCGGGTCCGCGATTTTCCGCGCCTCGTCTTCGAGCATGATCGGAATGTCGTCGCGGATCGGGAAGGCGAGCCGGCACGGTTTGCAGATCAGTTCGGGAACGGAATTTTCCTCGCCCGCCTTGCGGTATTCGAGGTTGCTTTTGCAGATGGGGCAGACCAGGATGTCAAGCAGCCTTGCGTCCATTGATTTTCTCCAGAATTTTTTCGATCAGGTCGGGGTCGAGTTCGGCGCGTACCGGCAGAACCCAGGCTTCGCCGGGGAACAGACCGGCGCATTTTACCGCATCCTTTTCAGTCAGCAGGAGAATGCCGCCATGCGCGAATTCGAGATCGGCGGCGCGGTAGGCATGGTGATCGGGAAAGGCGTGCGGCGTGAAGGTCAGTCCGAGTGCCGTGAGCTGTGCGAAGAAACGTTCCGGATTGCCGATGCCGGCCAGTGCGTGGAGTTTTTTTCCGGCAAGATCGGCGGCGCTGCAGCGGTGCGCCGGATCGTCGAGGGCGACGAAAGGCTGCGCGACGAGGCGCATTTGATACGCGCTCGCCTTCACCCGCTGCACGACGTCAACGACGAGCATGGCCGGTGGCGTACCGTTCCAGACCACGGCATCGACCGTGGCCAGACGCGAGAGCGGTTCGCGCAGCGGGCCGGCGGGCAGCGGATAACCGTTGCCGATGCCGCGCGCGTCGAACAGCGCGATCTCGAAGTCGCGGCGCAGGCGGTAATGCTGCAGGCCGTCGTCGCTGACCAGCACGTTGCATCGCGGACAGGCTTCCAGCAACACCGCGCCCGCGGCGGCGCGGTCGGTTCCGATGTAAACGGGAACGCCGCTCCTGCGCGCGAGCAGCAGCGCTTCATCGCCAACCCGCGACGGATCGTCGTCATGCCGTACCGGGCGGGGGCGGGCCGCTTCCGCCGCGTTGTCCTTTTTTCGTCCATGGCCGCGGCTGACGATGCCGGGATGCCAGCCGTGCGCGCGCAGCGTTTCGACCAGCGCCAGCGTCAACGGCGTTTTGCCGCTGCCGCCGACGGTGATGTTGCCGACGACGATGACAGGTACCGGCAGGCGCGCGCTTTTCAGCCAGCCGCCGCGATAGAGGCGGCGGCGCAGGCCGGAGAGCGCGGCGAAGAGCCAGGAGAGGGGAACGAACGGAATCAGCGCTGCCGCCAGCGCCGGGCGAAACCACATCCGGGGCAGGCGGGCATGCAGGGATTTCATCGCATCAGCGCGAATGCGATGCGGCGGGGCCGGCAGGGCCAGGCGGGGGCGATTGCGTGGCGAAGGTCAGGCGCGGATAACCCGCGTTCTGCGCCGCCTGCATGACGTCGATGACGCGCTGGTGCATGGCCTTGGCATCGGCGTTGATGACGATCACCGGATCCTTGATGTCGGTGGCGGCATGTGAGAGCGCGTTGGCGATCGTGCCGATCTCGGAATCCGGCAATGCCGTGCGGTTGACCAGGATTTGCCCGGCGGCGGTGATCTCGACGCTGATTTCGGAGCTCTTTTCTTCTTTTTGCTCGGTATCCGCGGTCGGCAGGTTGATTTCCAGTCCGCTGAAGCGGGAGTAGGTGGTCGTCAACATCAGGAAGATGATGATCACGAGCAGTACGTCGATCATCGGAATCAGGTTGATTTCGGGTTCTTCCCGAGGGGCGCCGCGGCGGAAATTCATTTTTTCGCGTTCCGTCTTTTAACGTTCGATCAGCGTTCGATCAGGTTCTGTCGCCGTGGATGACTTCCACCAGGCGGATCGCCTGCTGTTCCATGTCGATTACCAGACTGTCGACCAGCGCGCGGAAATGGCGCCAGAAAATCATGCTCGGAATCGCGATCACCAGGCCGAAGCCGGTGTTGTAGAGCGCGATGGCGATCCCGCCGGCGAGTTGCGCCGGGTTGGAACCGGTCGGCGATTGGGAGCTGAAGATCTCGATCATGCCGACGATGGTGCCGAACAGCCCCATCAGCGGGCTGATCGAGGCGATCGTGCCGAGCGTGGTCAGATAGGTTTCCAGTTCGTGCGCGACGCTGCGCCCGGTTTCCTCGATGGCTTCCTTCATTACTTCGCGCGAGGCGTTGGCATTGCGCAGACCGGCGGCGAGCACGCGCCCGAGCGGCGAATGCTTTTCGAACTCCGCCGCCAGCGCTTCACTGGCGCCGCGCTGGCGGTATTCGGACAGCGCGCGCTGCAACAGACCGGCCGGTACGACCTTGGTGCGGCGCAAGGCGATGAGACGTTCGATGATCAATGCTACCGCAATGATCGAGGCCAACAGCAAGGGCCAGATCGGCCAGCCGGCCGCTCGGATGATTTCAAACACGCTGACTCCACACGAAAAATCGTAAGGCGGCAACTTTAGCGCGGGCAGGATTCAATGGCAAGCGCTTTATGCTCTCTGGTTGGTTTTCAATAATTGTGGGGGTTATCCACAAAAACTGTGGATAAATCTGTGAACAGCCTGTCACAAAAAACGCTAAGTGCGGCAGCCGTAAGGCTTTTCTTTACCTTGACCAGAAACTAGGCGAAACTGCTAAATCTTTTTAAATCATATGGTTATGTTCGGTTTATGCGGCCTCTCAGGATGATGTGCTGTTTTCCGGGCGTAATTGCGGCAGCGGAAAATGGAGAGGGCCATGTGGTGCCGACCATACACCCCGGCGTCGGCCGGATTCTCCATAAATCGCTATAGAATCCTCCCATGCCTGATTTTCCCGATTTTTCCGACACTCCCGATTCAATCGGGTCTTCAGTCGGGGCAACTGCCACTGGATCCACTCCCGGCACGGCCCCGGAGTTTTCCCGGCCGTTGTCGGTCGCTCAGCTCAACCGCGAGGCGCGGCGGCTGTTGGAGACGCAATTTTCCCTGTGCTGGGTTGCCGGCGAAATTTCCAACCTGACCTATGCCGCTTCCGGACACGTTTATTTTTCGCTCAAGGACGCGGCGGCGCAGGTGCGCTGCACGCTGTTCCGCAGCCGCGCGCAGTTGATCGGCTGGCGGCTGGAAAACGGCCAGAACGTCGCGGTGCGGGCCCAGGTGACGCTGTACGAGGCGCGCGGCGATTTCCAATTGAATGTCGAGAACGTGCGCCGCGCCGGCCAGGGCGACCTGTATGAGCGTTTCCTGCGGCTGAAGCAGAAACTGGAACAGGAAGGTCTGTTCGACGCTGCGCGCAAGCGGCCGTTACCACCTTTTCCACACACGGTAGGTATCGTCACTTCGCCGCAGGCGGCGGCGCTTTCCGATGTGCTGACGACGCTTTCCCGCCGCGCGCCGCAGGTGCGGATCGTGCTCTATCCGGCGCCGGTACAGGGCGAAGGCGCCGGCGCCGCGATTGCCGCGGCGATTCTGCGCGCCGGCGCGCCCGCCCGGCCGGCCGGCGGTGAA
>JAVBTC010000038.1:0-4709 GCA_031556405.1 Rhodocyclaceae bacterium | reverse complement strand
TAGCCACGCCGCGCGGCTTCCACCGGCGTATCGGTTGCCAGTTTGTCGGCCTGCCGGGAACGCTATTGACCATAATCCAGCGTTACATTACCCGCATCGAACGCGAACGCAAGGCACGGGAAAGCGGATTGGAATAGGCGCAGCGGGTGTGATGAGCACATAAAAGGCGCATAGGATCTTCACCGCATGCAGACGCGGACGCGTGGAAACAAAATCGCACCTGCCTGAAGCCGCGTGAAAATCTTTCTCCCGATGTGGGAGAGGGGAGTGGTGGGCATTGCCGGCGGCTCTGCCCCGTATCTCCGGGTCCGGATACTCCAAGGAGGCTGGCATGTCACGTCGCTCCGGAAATGTCGAAGTCCGCATCGCTTCCCGGCTGTTGAATGTGGAGGCAGGCGAAACGCCGCCGGTTGCCGCCGGCTTCGCGCTGTTTTTTCTGCTGTTTACCGGTTATTTCATGCTGCGGCCGGTGCGCGAAACCATGGGTATCGCCGGTGGCGTGGACAATCTGCAGTGGTTGTTTACCGGGACTTTCATCGCGACGCTGGCCGTGCTGCCTTTATTCGGCTGGCTGGCATCCCGGGTGTCGCGGCGGCGGATTCTGCCGTGGACCTACGGTTTTTTCGTGCTGAATCTGTTTGGGTTCGCCGCTGCTTTGTCCATGCGTCCGGACGATGTCTGGGCGGCGCGCGCTTTTTATATCTGGTTGTCGGTATTCAATCTGTTGGCGGTATCCCTGGCGTGGAGCGTACTGGCCGACATTTTCACCAACGAACAAGCGAAGCGCCTGTTTGCGCTGATGGCCGGAGGCGCCAGTCTCGGCGGTCTTGCCGGCCCATTGCTGGGGGCCTTGCTGGTCAAACCGCTGGGGCATGCCGGCCTGCTGTCGCTTTCGGCGCTGCTGCTGACCGGCGGCATCGGCGCGGCGAGCTGGCTGCATCGTTGGCGCGACCGCTGTCCGAGGTTGGAATCCCGGCAAGAAGAGAACAACGAGGATAAAGAGGATAAAGAGGGCAGAGAAAGCGACAGTCGCCACCCCCTGGGGGGCAATCCGTTCGCCGGCGCTACCGCGGTATTCCGTTCGTCCTATTTGATGGGAATTTCCGTGTTCGTGGTACTGCTGGCCAGCGTCAGCACGTTCCTCTATTTCGAACAGGCGCGCCTGGTGGCGGAGATTTTTCCCGACCGTGCCCGACAAACCCAGGTTTTCGGCCTGATCGACGCAGTGGTGCAGGCGCTGGCGATTTTGACCCAGATTTTTTTCACCGGCCACATCGCACGCCGACTGGGTATCGGCGTGCTGTTGGCGGCGGTGCCGTTGGCGATGGCGGCGGGGTTCCTGTGGCTGGCGCTGACTCCCGTGTTTGCCGTGTTCGCGGTGGTGATGGTGCTCCGCCGCGCCGGCGAGTATGCGTTGGTGCGGCCGGGGCGCGAGATGCTTTATACCGCCGTCTCGCCGGAAGAAAAATACAAAGCGAAAAATTTCATCGACACCGTGGTCTATCGCGGTGGCGACGCCGTCAGCGGCTGGATCAAACGAGGCCTGGACCTGCTGGGCGAGCATCCGGCGCTGGCGATGCTGGTTGGCGCGGCGATCGCTCTGGTCTGGGCGGGGGTCGGACTGGGCCTGGGGGCGGAGTCGAGCCGCAGGCAGACACGGGTTGAAGCATCGACGGCGGAGGGTGGTCAGTGAATGCTCACATGTTTCCTGTATCGTGTCTGAACCGGAATAAAAAAGTGCCGACGACGCGGAGAAGGTGTCTGGAGAAGGCTGTCCTTCATGGATGCAGTATCATTGCCCTGTTTCTTTCGTTCCGGGCGCTTCGCCCGTTTTCCCCGCCATGACCGTATCCACCGTGCCGATCACTCCCGCTGCTGTTTCCTCCCATCCGCTCCGTTTCGATTTTTTCAACGCCTTGCCGGATGAAACCCTGCACGAGCGCATCCAGGCCGCGCGCGCGCGGCTGGGCAATCGGGCGGTGCTGCTGTGTCACCATTATCAGCGCGCCGACGTTTACCGATATGCCGATCTCACCGGCGATTCGCTCAAGCTCTCGCGGCTGGCGGCGGAGAGCGAGGCGGAATTCATCGTGTTCTGCGGGGTGCATTTCATGGCCGAGGTCGCCGACATTTTGACGTCGGAACGGCAGATTTCGATCCTGCCGGACTTGGCCGCCGGTTGCTCGATGGCCGACATGGCCAATCTGGCGAAAGTGACGCGCGCCTGGCGTGAATTGTCCGAAGTACTCGGCGACGGTGCCGAAAAAACGGTGACGCCGGTGACGTACATCAATTCCGCCGCTGATCTGAAGGCGTTCTGCGGCCAGTATGGCGGTATCGTCTGCACCTCGTCGAACGCCGGCAAGATCGCTTCGTGGGCGTTCGGCCAGCGCGAGAAAATCCTTTTTTTCCCCGACCAGCACCTGGGCCGCTGGAGCGGACACCGGCTGGGGCTGGCACAGGACGAGATGCGCGTCTGGGACCCCGATCTCGAATATGGCGGTCTTTCCACGGAAGAGATCCGCCGTGCGAAGATTCTGCTCTGGAAGGGGCATTGTTCGGTGCACCAGATGTTCCAGCCCGAACATATCGAACGCTGGCGTACGCAGCACCCGCAAGGCCGGGTGATCGCGCACCCCGAATGCGCGTTCGAGGTGTGCCTGAATTCGGACGAGGTCGGTTCGACCGAATTTATCGTCAAGACGATCAAGGAATCGGCACCGGGAACGCAATGGCTGGTCGGGACCGAATTGAATCTGGTCGAGCGTTTGGCACGGGAAGTCGCACCGGAGGAAAAAAAGGTCGAATTCATGGCGCCGATGGTGTGCATGTGTTCGACGATGCAGCGCATCGACCCGCAACATTTGGCCTGGACGCTGGAAAACCTTGCCGGGGGACGCGTGGTCAACCGTATTGTTGTGCCGGAACACGAGGCGGCGCTGGCGCGGCTGGCGCTGGAGCGGATGTTCGCGGTTTCATGAAACGGAGGCGCCCATGCCGGGAATGAAACGAAGCAATGGCGGGAATGGTGGAAATGGCGGCGATAGCGGAGATAGGGCGGAGCGAAAAGAGCCGGTCCTGCATATCGCCACCTACAATATCCATAAAGGATTTTCGCATTTCAACCGGCGGGTAGTCATTCATGAACTGCGCGAGCGGTTGCGTCACCTCAATCCGGACATCGTTTTCCTGCAGGAAGTGCAGGGGCTGCACCAGCATCATGCGGATCGGCATGCCAACTGGCCGGAGGCGCCGCAACATGAATTTCTTGCCGCCGACGTCTGGAATACCGTCGCTTACGGCCGCAATGCGATTTACGACCATGGCCATCACGGAAACGCGATTTTGTCGCGGTTTACGCTGCTCGACGTTTACAACCAGGATGTCACGCACCTGCGCTTCGAACGGCGCGGCCTGCTGCATTGCCGCCTGATTTTGCCCGCGGTGGAGGGCGGAGAGGAGGGCGGAGGCGAGCGGGAAGAGGCCGGGAAGAATGGAGCGGGCCATCGAGGTTCCGCCACGGTGGTGCACTGCGTCTGTGTCCATCTTTCCCTGTTCGCCCGTTCGCGGCGGCAACAGATGGAGGCGCTGGCCGGGTATGTCGAGCAGTTTGTTCCAACCGGCGCGCCTCTGATCATCGCCGGCGATTTCAACGACTGGCGCAACCATGCCGATACGCTTCTGGCGCGGCGGCTCGGGTTGACCGAGGTATTCGGCATACCGCATGCGAGAGAACGTCCGGTGCGCAGTTTTCCCGCCGGACTGCCGCTTTTGCGCCTGGACCGCATTTATGTGCGCGGGTTTTCCGTCTCCGGCGCGACCGTGCACCACGGCGGCCCGTGGGCGCGTATCTCGGATCATGCGGCGCTTTCGGCGCGGCTCGTGCCTTGCGGCGCTTCCTTCTCCGCGTCCTCCTCAACTCCCGCATCCATTGCTTCCGTGCGTCCGGAGCGGCAATCCCGTATGCGGCGCGGTATTTCACGTCTTGCCGGAGCACGGGCGCTCTTCGACAAAATGAACGGAAACGGCAAGGCGCGTTGACAAACAATGCGTCCAGAATTTTTTCACGGAAATAAACTGGAACTGCTGGAGAACGGCGATGGGTTCTTTCCCGCTCTGATCGCCGCGATCGACGCCGCGCAATACGAAGTTCATCTGCAAACCTATATTTTCGAGAACGATGCCGCCGGCCAGAACGTTGCCGCCGCGTTGACGCGCGCGGCAGCGCGCGGCGTTTCCGTCTGCGTCGTCGTCGACGGGTTCGGCGCCCGGCAATTTCCCCGCACGCTGATGCCCGGCCTGGTTGCCGCCGGCGTGCGGACGCTGCTTTACCGCGAGGAAATCTCGCGTTTTCGTATCCGCCGCCAGCGTCTGCGCCGGCAGCACCGCAAAATCGCGATGATCGACCGGAAGATCGCGTTCGTCGGCGGTATCAACATCATCGACGACCATAACACGCCGCATCACACCCCGCCCCGCTTCGATTACGCGGTGCGGATCGAGGGGCCGCTGCTGGCGCAGGTTTCCGTTACTGTCAGCCGTCTCTGGCAAACCGTTGTCTGGGCCAATTTCAAGCGGCGCTACCGGCGTGCCGACCCGTTGCCGGTTCATGCCGCCGCAGTGGGCGATCAGACGGCGGCGCTGGTGATCCGCGACAATATCCGCCATCGTTTCGACATCGTCGATGCGTATCTGGAAGCGATCGGCAC
>JAVBTC010000159.1:0-7860 GCA_031556405.1 Rhodocyclaceae bacterium | reverse complement strand
TCTCCTTGCACTGTTCGTTATGGCGGCACAGGGTAACAGCTTCCGTGAAACGCTAACAGGGCTATCCTTCTTTTCGAAACCTTCTCTAAACCGATTCCGGAGACGAATAAATTTATCTCCAGATTCCTTTGTCTTTCTAATTTCCAGTGCTCTCTCGATAATAGCAAATACTCAAATATCCGGCAAAGCGCCGATCCTGTATAACCCACTGACATTTAACAAAGCTGCCTTAGCTCTTCTGGACAATGCCCCCACCATAAACAAGGTCTCGTAAACGGCAGCCGCAACATCCATTTCGAACCACAGTTTCCAAGAAAAATCGCCTGCAACCGTAGCGAAGCCCTGTGGCTTGTGTGCAACGGCATAGAGATACTGACAGGTCCGCAACCAGAATTTCTGGCGATCACTTGGTAGTCGCTCCCGGTGGTGCGTCGACATTATCCCCGAAGCCTTGCCGCCGCTAAGCCAGCACCTGATGCTGCAAGGTCTCATCGATCGTTTCGAGCTGCGGAAAATCCATTCTCTTTCATTGTTCCTCTTCTCCTGTCTTTGTGTTTAAGTTTTTAATTTTCAAGAAGTAAGGCCTATTTATCCGCCCCTCTTTCCAACACCGCTTCCAGTCTTTTACACAGCGTTTTCAGCACCTTGATCCGCGCGAAATACTTGTCGTTCGATTCGACCAGCGTCCACGGCGCGATGTCGGTGCTCGTGCGTTCCACCATGTCGCAGACGGCGGCTTCGTAGTCGGCCCATTTTTCGCGGTTGCGCCAATCCTCGGCGGTAATCTTGAAGCGCTTGAAGCGTTTCTGTTCGCGCTCGTGGAAACGCCTGAGTTGTTCGTCGGCGCCGATCGCCAGCCAGAATTTGACGACGACGATGCCGGAATCGGTCATCTGCTCCTCGAAATCGTTGATCTCGCCGTAGGCACGCTGCCAGTCTTCCGGCGAGCAGAATCCTTCGACGCGCTCGACGAGCACGCGGCCGTACCAGGAGCGGTCGAAAATGCCGACGGTTCCGTGCGGCGGCACATGCCGCCAGAAGCGCCAGAGATAGGGCTGCGCCTTTTCCTCCTCGGTCGGCGCGGCGGTCGGAATCACTCGGTAATACCGCGCGTCGAGCGCGCCGGTGATACGGCGGATGGCGCCGCCTTTCCCCGCCGCATCCGAGCCTTCGAATACGACAACCAGCGCGCGCGACTTGAATTCGGGCATGCGCGTCAATTGCGCGAGTTTGCCCTGCCACTTCGCCAGACGTTCGCGATAATCCTCTTTGTCGAGCCGCTGCGACAGATCGAGCGCGGTAAGCACGTTGAGCGGCGTAGCGTGAGACAGCAGTTGTTCTTGCGGCAGAGTTTCCGTTTTTTTCGCCGCTGCTTTTTTCTCCAACGCCTTCGCTGCCGTCTTTGCCGTCTTTTTCGTATCTTCCTGCGATTTCGGTGATTCCGGCGACACCTCCACCGTTTGCATTTTTTCCGACGGCGCGGCGGCGGCATCGAGCCGCTCGCGCATCGCCCGCATCAGGGTGCGCGCCACGGTGACGATCTGGTAACGCGGATCGAACGCGCTGACGACGATCCACGGCGCTTCGGCGCTGTTCGTTTCGCGCAGCATACGCTCGGCGGTATCGCGGTATTCCCGGTAATGCGCGTGGCGCTCCCATTCCTCTTCGCCGACGCGCCAGCGTGTCTGCGGATTTTCTTCCCGTTCGTGCAGGCGCTTGCCCTGCTCCTTCCGCGAGAGATGAAACCAGAATTTGAGCACCAGCGCGCCCTCGCCGACGAGCATCCGCTCGAAGCGGTTGATTTCCGCCATCGTCCGATCCAGATCGGCATCGTTGATTCCGCCATGGACGCGGGAAACCAGCGCCTCGGTATACCAGTTGCCGAAGAAAATGCCGATCCTGCCTTTCGGCGGCAGGGTGCGCCAGAAGCGCCACATCGGCGGACGGGCGCGTTCCTCGTCGCTGGGCGCGCCGAAGGCGTGGGCGACGATATGGCGCGGATCCATCCAGGTGGTGAGCAGATTGACCGTCTCGCCCCGGCCCGTGGCGTCGAAACCGTTGATCAGCACGATTACCGGGAAACGCCCGGCCTCGAGCACGTGGTACTGCGTGTCGAGCAGATCGGCGCGCAGATCCGGCACGATGGACTGGTAGGCTTTCTTGTCGATTTCCTGCTTCAGTTCCGCTGCTTCGAACATGGCGCTCTCCCGGCAAACTTATTCCTTGATTATGCGTAACGCTGCTCCTGTACGCAATTTGGCGCGCAATTTTCGCCGCTTTTTTCGTCGCTTCCGGCCGCCCCCCGCTTTCGGATACAATCTCAATTTCCCGCCATAATAGTGTCATGACCAAATATGTGTTCGTTACCGGCGGCGTGGTGTCGTCGCTCGGTAAAGGCATTTCCGCCGCTTCACTCGGGGCGATTCTCGAATCCCGCGGGCTGAAGGTTACGCACCTCAAACTCGATCCCTACATCAACGTCGACCCGGGCACGATGAGCCCGTTCCAGCATGGCGAAGTCTTCGTCACCGAGGACGGCGCCGAGACGGATCTCGACTTGGGCCATTACGAGCGCTTCACCAGCGCGAAGATGAGCCGGCGCAACAATTTCACGTCGGGGCATATTTACGAATCGGTAATCAAGCGCGAATGACGCGGCGAATACCTTGGCAAGACGGTGCAGGTGATTCCGCACATCACCGACGAGATCAAGGCATCGATCCGGCGCGGCGCCGAAGGCGCCGACGTGGCGCTGGTCGAGGTCGGCGGCACCGTCGGCGACATCGAATCGCTGCCGTTCCTCGAAGCGATCCGGCAGATGGGACTGGACGAGGGCCGCAACAACGCCTGCTACATCCACCTGACGCTGCTTCCCTACATCGCCACCGCCGGCGAACTGAAAACGAAGCCGACGCAGCACTCGGTCAAGGAACTGCGCGAAATCGGCATCCAGCCCGATATCCTGCTCTGCCGCGCCGACCGCCCGGTGCCGGAAGAGGAAAGACGCAAGATCGCGCTTTTCTGCAACGTGCAGCCGGAAGCGGTGATCGAGGCGCTCGACGCCGATTCGATCTATGCGCTGCCGGCGATGCTGCACGACCAGATGCTCGACGAAATCGTCTGCCACAAGCTCGGCATTCTCGCCCGCGCCGCCGATCTCTCGGTGTGGAACAAACTCACCCACGCGCTCAAGCATCCCGAACACGCGGTCGACATCGCCTTCGTCGGCAAATACGTCGACCTCACCGAGTCGTACAAATCGCTCACCGAAGCGCTGATCCATGCCGGCATTCACACCCGGAGCAAGGTCAACATCCACTACCTCGATTCCGAGGAACTGGAACGGGACGGCTGCGCCGCGCTGGCGAAAATGGACGCGGTCCTCGTGCCCGGCGGCTTCGGCAAGCGCGGCACCGAGGGAAAAATCGCCGCGATCGGCTATGCGCGCGAAAACGGAATTCCCTTCCTCGGCATCTGTCTCGGCATGCAACTGGCGGTGGTCGAGTTCGCGCGCCACGTCGCCGGCATGAAGGGCGCGCACAGCACCGAATTCGTTCCCGACACGCCCTACCCGGTGATCGGACTGATCACCGAATGGCAGACGAAGGAAGGAAAAACCGAGCGCCGCGACGCCAATTCCGACCTCGGCGGCACGATGCGCCTGGGCGGGCAGCCGTGCCGGCTGGCCGACGGCACACTGGCGCGCGAAATTTACGGCGCCGACGAGATCGTCGAACGGCACCGGCACCGTTACGAGGTCAACAACCGCCTGCTCGGCGACCTCGAAGCGCATGGATTGACCGTCGCCGGACGCGCGCCGGGCACCGATCTGTGCGAAATGATCGAATTGCCGCGTTCCGGCATGGAATGCGCACACCCCTGGTTCATCGCCTGTCAGTTCCACCCCGAATTCACGTCCTCGCCGAAAACCGGGCACCCGCTCTTCCTGCGCTTCGTGCAGGCGGCGCTGGAACGTCACGGCCGGCAGGCCCGGCGGGAGCAGTAAAGCCATGGAACTGTGCGGCTTCGAAATCGGGCTCAACCGGCCCCTCTTCCTGATCGCCGGGCCCTGCGTCGCCGAGTCCGAACAACTCTGCGTCGATATCGCCGGACATCTGCGCGAACTGTGCACCCGTCTCGGCGTGCCTTACATTTTCAAGGCTTCCTACGACAAGGCAAACCGCAGTTCCGCCGCGTCCTTCCGTGGCCTGGGGATCGACGAGGGGCTGAGCATCCTCGCCGCGGTCAAGCGCGAAATCGGCGTGCCGGTGCTGACCGACGTCCATGGCGAAAATGAGATCGCCGCCGTCGCATCCGTCGTCGATGTCGTGCAAACGCCCGCCTTCCTCTGCCGCCAGACCGATTTCATCCAGACGGTGGCCGCTTGCGGCAAGCCGGTGAATATCAAGAAGGGGCAGTTCCTCGCACCGGGCGACATGAAAAACGTCGTCGAGAAAGCCTATGCCGCCAACGGCGGCGCCGACACGATCATGGTCTGCGAACGCGGCGCCTCCTTCGGCTACAACAATCTCGTCTCCGACATGCGCAGCCTCGCGATCCTACGCGAATGCAGTTGTCCGGTCGTGTTCGACGCCACGCACTCGGTGCAGTTACCCGGCGGCCAGGGCAACCGTTCCGGCGGCCAGCGCGAATTCGTGCCGGTGCTCGCGCGCGCCGCCGTCGCCGCCGGTATCGCCGGGATCTTCATGGAAACCCATCCTGATCCCGAACGCGCGTTGTCCGACGGTCCCAACTCCTGGCCGCTGGCGCGCATGGAATCGCTTTTGACGACACTGGTGGAAATCGACAACCTTGTCAAAGCGCGCGGATTCGCGGAGATGGATTGATTTTTCTAAATTCAATTAAATTTAATCACGTGTTTGTAGCCACTTTCAGGCATTAATATATTTATTAATTTAGAATTTTATTTCCAATTTTTCAATATTGAGGGTTTGAATTTTCCCGCCCGGTTTTTTTATCCGCTTATCCATCCATTTTCCATCCATTGAAAGGAACACTCCATGTGTTCAGTCGTTGATGTCGTCGCCCGCGAGATTCTCGATTCGCGCGGCAACCCCACCATCGAAGCCGACGTCCTGCTCGAATCCGGCGTCATGGGCCGCGCCGCGGTTCCGTCGGGCGCCTCCACCGGTTCGCGCGAGGCGATCGAACTGCGCGACGGCGAGGCTGGACGTTATCTGGGCAAAGGCGTGCTGCGCGCGGTGGAAAACGTCAATACCGAAATCTGCGAGGCGATCATCGGGCTGGACGCGCAGGAACAGGCCTTCATCGACCAGACCCTGATCGAACTCGACGGCACCGAGAACAAATCACGCCTCGGCGCCAACGCGCTGCTTTCCGTCTCGATGGCCGTGGCCAAGGCCGCTGCCGAGGAATCCGGGCTGCCGCTCTACCGCTACTTCGGCGGTTCCGGCCCGATGCAGATGCCGGTGCCGATGATGAACATCATCAACGGCGGCGCGCACGCCAACAACAGCCTGGACATCCAGGAATTCATGATCATGCCGGTCGGGCAACCCTCGTTCCGCGAGGCGCTGCGCTGCGGCGCCGAAGTGTTCCACGCGCTGAAGAAACTGCTCGACAAGAAAGGCTTTTCCACCGCCGTCGGCGACGAAGGCGGCTTCGCCCCCAACCTCGGCAGCCACGCGCAGGCGATCCAGCTCATCCTCGAAGCCTGCGAAACCGCCGGCTACACGCCGGGACAGCACGTCCTGATCGCGCTCGACTGCGCCGCCAGCGAGTTCTACAAGGACGGCCGCTATGTGCTTGCCGGAGAAAACCTTTCGCTCACCTCCGCCCAGTTCACCGACTATCTCGCCAACCTCACCGCGCAATTCCCGATCGTCTCGATCGAGGACGGCATGGCCGAGGGCGACTGGGCCGGCTGGAAAATGCTCACCGACCGCCTGGGCAAGAAAACCCAGATCGTCGGCGACGACCTCTTCGTCACCAACACCAAGATCCTCAAGGAAGGCATCAAACAGGGGGTCGCCAACTCGATCCTGATCAAGATCAACCAGATCGGCACGCTCTCGGAGACCTTCGCCGCGATCGAAATGGCCAAGCGCGCCGGCTACACCGCCGTCATCTCACACCGTTCCGGCGAAACCGAGGACAGCACCATCGCCGACATCGCCGTCGGCATGAACGCGCTGCAGATCAAGACCGGCTCGCTGTCGCGCTCCGACCGCATCGCCAAGTACAACCAGTTGCTGCGCATCGAGGAAGACCTCGGCGACACCGCCGGCTACCCCGGACGCGACGCTTTTTACAACCTGCGTTGATGCAAGCCCGCTGATACAGCCTTTCGCAACATCTTCCCTCTCCCTCACCACGCATGGGAGAGGGAACAAGAAAGAAGCGCGAGCGGACAAAGCGTTCAACCCAAACACGGAATCCTGACCGATTCATCCCATGCGCTGGCTCGCCGTCATCTTCGCCCTGCTCCTGCTCCTGATCCAGTACCCGCTCTGGCTCGGCAAGGGCGGCTGGCTGCGCGTATGGGAATACGACCGCAAGCTGACCGCCGAGCGCGCCGCCAACCAGAAACTCGAAGTACGAAATTCCGGGCTGGACGCGGAAGTGCGCGACCTCAAGCAAGGCTACGATGCCATCGAGGAACGCGCCCGCTTCGACCTGGGAATGACGCGGCAGGACGAAATCTTCGTGCAGATCCCCGACCGGCCGCTCGCAAGAACGGACACGCCGCCGCTACAACAAACACCCCAAGGCGCGGCGCCGAACAAAGATCTCGACGAAATCCCGGCCGGTGTTCCCGCAACGCCGGCAGAAGCGCATTGACCCGAATATCAAAACATCGTCTTGATTTTTCGATGCGCCCAAAACCCGCTTGTACACAGGCTTGCCACCAAAAAGGAAAAAAGGAAAACCTTTTCCTGGCCTCTGGTCAGATCCATCCAGTCGCGCAAATCAAACAAAATGATGGCCATTCCGAGAAAAAAATATCCGATCAACATCCCGGAAAGCGCCCCATAGAAACAGAAAAACCAAAAAGCAGCCCTCGTTAACTTTTTTTCCGAACGAGAACACAAAGAATGAAAAAAATACAGTGATAAAGAAAAAATTACCGGAAAAAATAACAAGGAATAATAAACGGATTTATTTAAATCATCGTCGCTATCCATAAACAAGGATGCTATATGGAGCATAAGATTAAAAGAAACGTAACCGAGAAAAACACCGAACAGAGCACCGGACAATAAATAAAGAAAGCGTCTCATCGATGCACTTCCCAAAACCATATTGCCTTTGAATCATAATAACTGGAATAGACGCCCCGCCATGACAGATGCCACTGAATTCTGAACCATGAAGAAAGCTCCGTCATACGGGAACCATTCCACAAATCTATATGGTCTCCGCTTCTGTTTCTATGCTCTTCATTACCTCTCGTCCAATAATCCTTGAAATAAATAATCCCTCGCTTTGGTGCCAGAATGTCGGTCAGTTTTTCCGGATCCACCGATACTGCTCTACGCAACCCCGGTATTGAAACCGCCTGGAGCACGTTTGCCAATTCTTCAACGGACAATATGTGCCCTTCGGATTTATTGTGTTGCCAGCAACGCCGAACACCAGGAAATTTAGTGGTATCTATTCCACTTTTTGCCAAGGCAACCCCCATCCGTATGGCACATTGATCTGAAAAATTGGGTTTTCCGTTTGTTATGCATGGCTTTGACCTGCCTCCGAATTTTCAGTCCGGGTAGAACTTGAGAAGATGACCTCATCAAAAGGAAAGAGACTGAGATGAGGAAGAGCCGTTTTACAGAGGAACAAATGGTGTCGTTGCTGCGCGAGAGTGAGCGCAGCAGTGTG
>JAVBTC010000157.1:0-26137 GCA_031556405.1 Rhodocyclaceae bacterium | reverse complement strand
CGTGGATTCAGGCACGGAACTCTCCTTGAGGTTGATGATGGTTACAGGTACTCGCACCGGAACGCGTGCTCGCTCCCCCCGTAATGACTGATATCCGGCCTCCGAGTTCTGTCGCGGCGGCATTTCTCGCGCCTTGCCGGGGATTTTCCCGATTCGCATTCCCGGAGACGCTCCATGCCTCCCAACGTCATTCGCGTTTCAAAAAGCCTCCCAAAAAAACACCCCTTCTCCTTTCGGAACGAAGGGGCGAATGTCGGAATCTGTCGAAATCGCGGATTGTCGTGCCAAAACGTACCGAAACGCGGCAATCCGCGGGAATCGTTCAAGCGCTCTTTTTGCTGCTCTTGGCTTTCTTGCCGCTGGCGTGTTTCGTGCTTTTTGCCTTATGGCCGGTGCTGCTCGCGTGTTTGCCGCTGTGTTTAGCACTGTGTTTGCGGTTGGTGGCTTTTCCGGTGTTCGTGGAGCTGTTTTTCACCACGTTCGCATGATGAGTATCCGTCTGGGCCGCCTGGGCTGCCGGTGCCGGTGTTTCCTGTGCCGGAGCGGTCGCGGCCTGGGCGGGAAGGCAGATCAGCGCGGCGGCGGTGACGATGAGAGACAAGAATGTTTTCATGATGATCCTTTCAAGAAATGTCGTGCCGATTGTTCCGGTAGTGCCGGTGGTAGGGAGGCTCAGGTAAAAATCCGGACACGAAGATGAGCCGCAGACAGTACACGTGTCATGGCGGCGCAAAGTTGACAGAACTACAAACTGTTACACATGTCATCCCCATTGATGGCATCGGGTGTCGGATCGAAGTACAAAATCGCATCGCCGCATAAAAAAAGCCCCCGTACGGAGAAGTACGGGGGCAACGAGCGCACGGCAAGGGAGCAGTGCCGTGTTATTTCGATCAACGGTGATAGGCGGATTCGCCGTGCGTGCTGATATCCAACCCTTGCCGTTCGTCTTCTTCCGAAGCGCGCAGGCCGATGACCAGATCGACGATTTTGAAGGCGACGATGGAAACGACCGCGCTCCAGAGGATGGTGGTGCCGACGCCGACCGCTTGCACGATCACTTGATCGACGATCGAGTAGTTGTCGGCAACCTTGTTCGCGACGTAGTCGTAGACTCCGCTGCCGCCGAGCGCGGGAGCGGCGAAGACGCCGGTCAGGAGCGCGCCGAGAATGCCGCCGACGCCATGGACGCCGAATACGTCGAGAGAATCGTCGACCCGCAACAGGCGCTTCAGTCCATTGACGCCCCAGAAACAGACGACTCCGGCGAGCAGCCCGATCGCCAGCGCGCCGCCGACACCGACGAAGCCGCAGGCCGGGGTGATCGCGACGAGGCCGGAAACCGCGCCGGAAGCGGCGCCCAGGAGCGAAGGCTTGCCCTTGATCCACCATTCGGCGGCGACCCAGGAGAGCGTCGCGGCGGAGGTGGCGACCCAGGTGTTGAGATAGGCGAGCGCCGCGGTGCCGTTGGCTTCCAGCGCGGAACCGCCGTTGAAGCCGAACCAGCCGATCCACAGCAGCGAGGCGCCGATCATCGTGAAGGTCAGGCTGTGCGGCGCCATCGATTCGCGTCCGTAGCCGATCCGCTTGCCGACGAAATAAGCACCGACCAGACCGGCAACCGCGGCGTTGATATGGACCACGGTGCCGCCGGCGAAGTCGAAGGCGCCATGCTGGAAGAGCCAGCCCGCGGTGGCGTTGAGGCGTTCGGCGCTCGCGGCATCCACGTACCCGTCCGGACCGGCCCAGAACCAGACCATGTGGGCAATCGGCAGATAGGCGAAGGTGAACCAGATGACGATGAAGGCCAGCACCGCGGAAAAGCGGATGCGTTCGGCGAAGGCGCCGAGGATCAGCACCGCGGTGATCGCCGCGAAGGCGCCCTGGAACGCGATATAGACCATTTCCGGGATGACGACGCCCTTGGAGAAAGTGCCGGTGACGGAATCGGGCGTCACGCCGCTGAGAAAGGCTCTTTCCAGCCCGCCGATGAAGGGCGTGTTGGCGGTAAAGGCGAGGCTGTAGCCGTACGCGACCCAAAGCAGGGTAATCAGCGAAAATACGACGAATACCTGCATCAGCACCGAGAGCATGTTCTTGGCGCGCACCATGCCGCCGTAGAACAGCGCAATGCCGGGAACGCTCATCAGCATCACCAGCGCCGTCGATACCAGCAACCAGGAAGTGTCGCCCTTGTTCGGCACCGGAGCGTCGGCGGCCCAGGCCGTGCCCGCCAGGAACAGCCACAGGCACGGAAGCAAAAGAATGGAAGATTTCGATTTCATCGCCTGCTCCTTTACAAAGCGCTCGGGCCGGTTTCGCCCGTGCGGATACGGATCACCTCTTCCAGAGGCGACACGAAAATCTTGCCGTCGCCGATCTTTCCGGTGGCGGCCGCCTTTTCGATGCATTCGGCGATCAACCCGACCATGGCATCGTCGACCGCCACTTCGATTTTTATCTTCGGCAGGAAGTCGACGACATATTCGGCGCCGCGATACAGCTCGGTGTGCCCTTTCTGCCGGCCGAATCCCTTCACTTCGCTGACCGTGAGGCCGTTCGCGCCGACCTGCGACAATGCCTCGCGCACCTCGTCGAGCTTGAAAGGTTTGATGATGGCGGTAATCAGTTTCATGGCATACCTCTCATTTCAGAAACTACGGCTGATCGAAAAAATCACCACGTCGCGTCCGGCATCCCGCGTCTTCGTCGCTCCCGGCGAATCGTTGCCGAAGCAATAGGGTTCGCCGTTGCCGCAATTGCCCTTGGCGTTGGTGCCGACGTACGAGAGCGCCAGCAGCCAGCCGGAGAGATCCTTGCTGACGCCGACTTTCCAGTCGGTATAGTTGCCGTTGTCGTAATTCTTCAAGTGCAGGTAGCCGACGTGCGCATTCACGCCCCAGCCGTCGCCCAGGGGGTGGCTGGCGTTCAGTTCGACGTAGCCGCTGCCTTGCGTGTCGGGAATCGAGAAATAATCGTCGAGCGCGTAGGAATATTTCAGCGTGAGGAACTTCCACGAGGCCGCGACGTAGATTTCCTTGTTGTCGATGTGCCCGTTATGGCCGTTGCCGCTGCGGTTGTTGAGGATCGTGGTGCCGTTGTCGGAACGGGCATCGCTGCCGGGGTAGTAGTAATAAATGGCGCCGAGGTCCAAGCCCCAGTCGTCCCGGGTCGTTTTCCAGCCGCCGTAGAAATCCATCTCCAGATTTCCCGAGGGAAAACCGGCGCCGGAATTGACGTTGGAGTTCCAGTTGCCCAGATAAATGCCGCTGCTGTGGCTGTAATCGATTCCCCCCTGCAGCGCGGGCCGGTTGTATGTCTGGTCGATGCCGCGGAAACGGTAATCGGAAACCAGCGCGATGTTCGCTGTGAAGGTATGCGGGCTGGCCACCGCCGGAGCGGAGGCGGGATCGGCAGTTGCAGGAGTTGTTGTGGGGGTTGGGGTTGAGGCGCCAGTGGGGGAAGCCGACGGTTCGGCGGACAATTCGGCGGTTTGTGCGGTGGCGGAAAGCGTCAATCCGGCAGTGACGATACTCGCGACAAAGCGTTTCATAAGAATCTCCTGTCAGAGGAATGGGGAACATCCAGGCCGGTAACAGCATTTGTCGTGCCAGAACAGATTTCTCCTTGAAAAACATGGTGATAGAAAAACAAAAAGGCAATGCTTCGGGAGGTGCGCGCCAGAAGCGCACCAATCCTGTGCGGCCGCACGAGAAACATGCACTACAAACGGGAGCCGAAATGAACCCCTCGGGAAATCACAGAGCAAGGAATACGAGACGCGACGATGCGTTTTCGGTTCGAGCAATGTCCTTCGTGCCCGTGCGGAAGGCTTTTTTTTCGGATGACATCGAAACCGATGTTTGTCTTGCTTTTTCACACGTCGCCGTCGCGGCTGTTTATCCTGCAGAAGTTAACAGGCGCCCTGTTCTTTTTTCTATTTTTACAAATTAATTTATTCTTCAAAACAGCTACACATATTAAACAATATTTCACATTAATTGGAATTCATCTGCATGATTCCACGCGGGAACGGCGCTATGGAACAAATCGAATAAAAACAAGGAAAAAACGCGAAATACCCGGAATCGAAGCGGGAATTAACGATAGGGAAAATTATTGCATCAATATTGGCGCCCGCCATACCAACCGTGATATAAGGGACAAAGAAGAACGAACGGCGGCGTATGTGCTTTCCGGCACATCCCCGAAAACAATCGCGGGATACCCGAAACGCTTGCACCGCCGTTTTCATGCCCAACCGGATTCCGATCGGAAGCCGGAAAACGCGTGGCACAGAAAAAAAGGCATCCGGAAGGAAAAACGAAACCGGGGCCTTTTCATCAGGGAGGGACTGCCAAACGGTCCCGCTTACATTGTTCTGTTATTTGCTTTTTTTGGAGACAAGAAGCTATGACCGCTTTGCATCAACCTACCACCACCGAAACCAAGATCATGCTTTCCGACCCCACCGCGCTTGGGGTGTTTGGCCTGTCGATGGTCACATTCGTTGCCGCCTCGTCCAAAATGGGCTGGACGTCCGGTTCCGCCTATCTGGTGCCCTGGGCGATCTTCCTCGGCTCGATCACCCAGGTCTGGGCCGCCGCAATCGACTTCAAGAAGAACAATTACTTCGGCGCCATCGTACTCGCCGCCTACGGCCTCTTCTGGGCTGCCGTCGCCACGCACTGGATGATGCAGCTTGGCTGGTTCGGCCCCGTAGGCGAAAAAGCCGACCCGCGGCAATTCGCCTTCGCCTGCTTCGGCTACATGTTCTTTTCGCTCTTCATCATGATCGCCGCGTTCGAAGCAAACAAAATCTTCGCCGCGATCCTCGTGCTGATCAACATCCTGCTGCTCTCGCTCGGGCTGGCGGTGCTCGGCGTCAATCCGGAATTTTTCAACCCCATCGCCGCCTGGTCCGAACTGCTGATTTCGCTGCTCGGCTTCTACGCCGCCGGCGCCATCTTCCTCAACAACTTCTTCGGCCGCGTTCTGCTGCCGCTCGGCGCGCCGATGGGCTTCATCCATAAAGGACCGAAATAAGCAGGTTTTCCATATCGGAGCCTCGCACTGAACCTGTTTTTGCGGCCTTAAACTGTCTTAAGCGGCCTTCGCCCGTAACGGCGAAGGCCGTTTTGTTTTTATTCTGAACAGGAATGGGTCGGGGAAAGTCCATCGCGGCGATTCAATCTTTCGCGATGACATTCCCCTTGATTCGGTTCATTTACCCTTGAAAACGGCGGGCCGCTTTTCCATGAAAGCGGCAACGCCTTCGCGGTAATCCTCGCTGCGTCCGAGATCGCGCATCAGATCGCGTTCGAGATCGAGCTGCGCTTCCAACGCCGCGCGGCCTTCGTATATCGCGTATTTGGTCGCCGCCAGGCCACGCGTCGGCGCCTGGGCAAAATGCTGTGCCAGTGCCTCGACTTCCGCGGAAAATTTTTCGTCATCGACGCATTTCCAGATCAATCCCCAATCGGCAGCCTGTTGCGCGGAGATTTTTTCCCCGGTGAGCGCCATTCCCAGAGCCCGTGCCGTCCCCACGAGGCGCGGCAAAAAATAGGTGCCGCCGGTATCCGGAATCAGCCCGAGCTTGGCGAACGCCTCGATGAAACTCGCCGACCGTGCCGCGATGACAATGTCGCAGGCGAGCGCCAGATTCGCACCGGCACCGGCAGCCACGCCGTTGACCGCGGCGATCACCGGGATCGGTACGGCGCGCAGACCGAGCACCAGCGGCTTGTAATTGCGCTCGATGCTCGCGCCGAGATCCGGAGCCGCCCCGGAAGTGCCGCTCATCGTCCGTTCCGACAAATCCTGGCCGGCGCAGAATCCGCGTCCGGCGCCGCTCAACACCAGCACGCGCGCGCTGCCATCGCTGCAGTGTGTTCTCAGCGCGCCGAGCGCGGCACGGATTTCCTCGTGCATCACGGCGGTAAAACTGTTCAGACGATCCGGCCGGTTCAGTGTCAGCCGCGCGATTCCTTCGGCCACGGAAAATTCTATGGAAGTGAAATTCATGAGTGTCTCCTGGGTTATGTTTCTAATTTAGAAAAATACAGTCACTTTACTGTAGTGACATTTATCCATTAATTACAACACAAAAATGGAATAGCAAGATGACATTCCCGCTCATCGGCATTCGAAGCTGTCGCCTTCTACGCGCCGATAACGGGAAAAACTTCCCGTGCAGGCGCGGCACCACGCCGCACCTGCCTCAGGTGTCTCTTGCTTGAATTATAAAACTTCGGGAAAACGCCGTCCGGCGGATAGCCGACGGACCCGGAAGAAATCCGGTATAGACAAAGAATCGCAGAATCGCAAAAACTCAATCGGTGCGTTCGATGTCGACGATGACGGAAGCCTCGTACTGCTTCCATTTGATCAGAATGACATAGGGCCGGGCGCGGATGGCCGCATCCGCCCATTTCGGCGGCGTGCTCATCGTTTCCGGTACCGAGATCCCCATCATCTCGCCGAAATATTTACGCGCATTGCCGGCGATCGTATTCGCGATTTCCCCGACGGCATCCAGCAACTGTTCGTCGGAAAGACGGGATTCGCGCATCGACAGCAGCAGGCGCGACAGCATTACGCGCGGTGCCGAAAAATAAACGCAGCCGCGGAATTTACCGGAAAGCCTGATCATCCCCGTCAGGTCAAAAGTGGGTGGAAACGTTTCGCCCTGGGCCAGGAATGCACCCTTGATCTCCGCCTTCTCGCTGGTGATCTGCATGAAGTAATGACTGACCGCGTCTACGAAGACGTGAATATCTTGTTCGCCGATATCGCTCATAATTCCTTAACTCGTCAATTCCACGAAAGCCTCGATCAACTGGTCATCGGTAAAAGGCTTGTATAAAAAACCGCGTGCGCCCTTTTTCAGTGCCTTGAGCGCCGTCGCCTTGTCGCTCAGGGCGGAAATCACCAGAATGCTGGCGGTGGGATTCAATGCCATCATCCTTTCGGTGCATTCGACCCCTTCCATCTCCGGCATCGTCAGATCCATGGTCACGAGATCGGGCTGCTCCTCCGAAAACAGCGACAGCGCTTCGACACCGTTCTTGGCCATGCCGACGACCCTGATGAACCCCAGGCGCGGATCGTTCAATATCCGCGCGATGCGGCTTCTGATAATTGTGGAATCATCGACAATCAGCAACTTCACCTTTTACGTTCCTTTCACGCCAAGCTTGATTCAATTGTCCGTACTTCATATTACAACTCGAACAGGATATGGAATTCGGTAAACTGATCCGGACGGCTCTTGACCGTCAGGCGCCCATGCATGGAGCGGATCTTCGAACGCACCACATCCAGTCCGACGCCGTGTCCGGCATCGCGGTCCGCGTCCGAAGCCGTTGAGAATCCCGGTTCAAACAGCTTGCGCGCGACGGCGACATCACTCAATGCATCGGCATCTTCCCTGCTCAGGCGCCCGGAATCGACCATGACCTTCCGCAGCCGGTCGGCAACGATACCGCGGCCATCATCGCGCAATACGAATTCAAACCGGTAATCGCCCAGATCCTTGCAGGAAATATGCACCGAGCCGGTTTCCGATTTCCCCGATTCGCGGCGTTCATCCGGCATTTCGATACCGTGCGTCATTGCGTTGCGCACCAGTTGAATCGCAACACTTTGCAATTCCCGCACGATCCTGCGCGGCACTTTCCGCAGATCGTCGACGTCGGCGCTGAATCCGACCTTCTTGTTCTGGTCGCCGGCGATCCGCTCGGTCAACGAGCGCAGGCTGTCGGCAAAAGTCCGCACCTTGCTTTCTTCCTCGTCGTCGGCTCCCTTGCCGCCGCTGAACGACGACAGACGCGAAACGATGCCGGTAAGAGAAGACAGGCGTTCGTAAAACCCTTCGAGCAGAACCGTGATGCGCACCATGTCGTCGCCATTGACTTCGTCGCGATCGCGGACGGCGACCAGTTCCTTTTCGCAGTCGTGCGCATAGGTCTCGAACATTTCGACGCCCAGTGCCGCCGCCTCGCCCTTGACGCCATGGATGGTACGCATGATGTAGTTCACCGTATGCAGGCGTCCCTGTTGCGAATCGTCCTCGGAACGCAGGCGCTCGTTGATCTGCCCCAGTGCCCGGTCGACGTTGCCCAGAAATTGTTGCAGCGCCGCCGCGTCCGTATTGAGCAGGCGCAGCAGCACTTCGATTTCGATCCGCGCCTGACCCTTCGCCTGTTCGAGCTGTTGCGCAAGCTCGACCTGCTCGGTCACGTCCTGCACCGTTACCAGAAGGTGCGTGATTTGTTCCTGCGCGATGACCCGGTTGAAATGGAAACTCAGGTAGCGTGTCCTGCTGTTGCCGCTGCGATCGATCGTCGTCACCGGCACTTCGTTCAATGGATTGAGGCTGGCGATCAGAGCTTCCTTCACCCGTTCGCCGAACAGAAGCTCGATATAGTCCGCCGCCGCGCCATAGACCTTCTCCGGCACCATCTGCTTCAACACCGGAAGGAATTCCATGTCGGGGAACACTTCCCGCTGCAATACTTCGGCCAGCGATTCGGAATACTGCGAGCCGAGTCGATAGTGCGGATCGAGCAGGAACAGCCCTTCGCGCACGGTAGCCAGAATTTCGTCGGTTTCCTTGCGCGCCTTCGTGACTTCCTGGTCGCTGGCGACCAGATCCCGGATAGAAACGACGACGGTATAACCGAAGTTGATCAGCGCGGCAAGCAGACCGAAAATCTGGATCATCCGCAGCGTGGTTGCGCGGTCGTTGGCAACCAGTTCCAGATCGGTCGTCAGATCGTTCATCAGCCGCAGCAATTCGAGGTTGTTGGCACGCGCATAAGCGGCGGCGGCGTCCAGTTGCGCCTGGGTAAACTGTCGCTCACCAAGCAGCGGACGCAGTTTTTCGAGATATGGCCCCCAGATGGCGTAGGCATCCTGGACGACTTTCCGCGAAACGTCGGTGTCGACTCTTGCCAGTTCGACTTTGTTGCCATCGCCGCCAGTGACGATATCGCCGTCGCGGAATCCCTTGAGCGTGGTGTCGAAAAGATGCACCACCTGGATCAGCTCCTTCTGCGCCTTTTCCATGTCTTCAACATCGCCGCGCCGCGCGTCGTCTTGCAGCAACAGCAGTGCCTTCGTCGTGCGCTGCGACAGCATCCGCTGCCGACCGGAAAGGTTGATCGATACCGCCGATTCGCTGATCTTGTATGAGCTGTAAATGTTGGTGCCCAGCACCCCCAGGTCGAATGTCAGGAACAACACCACCGCGATGATGATCTTCCGATATTTTTTGATTAGTACTTTAGTCGTTGCGGAGAGCACGGATCACTTCCCCCGAAAAAGACACACTATTTAACTGAAACCCCATGGCCATATTTTGTCATTTCCACACCCGGCCTGGCTCTCCATACGTACCTGCCCCATGAGATACGCGCCTTTCCAAATAACAATCGGCACTTCGTAACTACTTTCCGACTCGTTACAACACTCCCGGTTCAAAATTCCCGATTCAGCGGATTTAACGGGACCAGCATTTTCCCAATGACATTTTTGATATTACGTCTCGATTATAGGTTATTTTTCTTTCCCTTCTCCCTTTCGTCTTTGTGCAATATCAAAATTTATTCCCCTGAACGCATTGTTTTCTTTCTCATTCCCCTTTTTTAAATCGCCAAAAGCATAATCCAAGCGTATGAAACAGCCTGGGGCTTATACCCGAATGGGATGCATGTGATTTCAGGCGAGGGGCTGTGTTATTATTTTTTGCTTCGCTCCGTTTTGAAACTCGCCACCAGAATCGCTAGCATCGCGCCCCGGACAGCGCGGGAGAGGGATATTGCCGCTCGCGCCCGCAACCTTCTCCGCAGGCAAACAGGGCGGCCGGGCGAGTGTTGACCGCGGAAATCGAACCGGATCCGTTCATATTACCAAGCCAACTCACAACTCACGCAAGGAAGAGGAAGACGCATGAAAATCCACGAATATCAGGGCAAAGAACTCCTGCAGAAGTTCGGCGTGGCAACCCCGCGCAGCGTGCCCTGCTTCACCGTCGACGAAGCGGTGAAAGCGGCTGAAAAACTCGGCGGCAGCGTTTGGGTCGTCAAGGCGCAGATTCATGCCGGCGGTCGCGGCAAGGGCGGCGGCGTGAAACTCGCGCGTTCGCTCGACGAAGTGCGGGAACACGCCAAAGCCATCCTGGGCATGCAACTGGTCACGCACCAGACCGGCGCCGAAGGGCAAAAAGTGCGCCGCCTGCTGGTCGAAGACGGCGCCGACATCAAGAAGGAATACTATCTCGCCGTGCTCACCGACCGCGCAACGCAGAAAGTGGCGATCATGGCTTCCTCCGAAGGCGGCATGGATATCGAGGAAGTCGCGCACAGCACGCCGGAAAAGATCATCAAGGAATTCATCGACCCGCTCGTCGGTGTTACCGACAAGCAGGCCGAAAACCTCGCGCGCGGCATCGGCATTCCCGAAGGCTCGGTCGCGCAGGCTGTCGACACGATCAAGAAACTCTATACCTGCTACATGGAAACCGATGCCGCGCTGGCCGAGATCAACCCGCTGATTCTCGAAGGCAACGGCAACATCAAGGCACTCGACGCCAAATTCAACTTCGACGCCAACGCCCTCTACCGCCATCCGGAAATCGTCGCCTACCGCGATCTGGACGAAGAAGACCCGCACGAAATCGAGGCTTCCAAATTCGACCTGGCCTACATCTCGCTCGACGGCAATATCGGCTGCCTCGTCAACGGCGCCGGCCTGGCGATGGCGACGATGGACACGATCAAGCTCTTCGGCGCCGAGCCGGCGAACTTCCTCGACGTCGGCGGCGGAGCCACGGCGGAAAAAGTCACCGAAGCCTTCAAGATCATGCTTCAGAACACCAAGGTCAAGGGCATCCTGGTCAACATCTTCGGCGGCATCATGCGCTGCGACACCATCGCCACCGGCGTCATCGCCGCCGCCAGGGAAGTTCATCTTTCCGTGCCGCTGGTCGTGCGCATGAAAGGCACGAACGAAGACCTGGGTAAACAGATTCTCAAGGAATCCGGCCTGCCGATCATTTCCGCCGACACGATGGCCGAGGCCGCGACCAAGATCGTCGCCGCCGTCCAGTAAAAGAGGAACAAAAGGAAACGCTATGTCCATTCTCATCGACAAAAACACCAAAGTCATCACCCAGGGCATCACCGGCAAGACCGGCCAGTTCCACACCCGCATGTGCCGCGATTACGCCAACGGCAAAAACTGTTTCGTCGCCGGCGTCAATCCGAAAAAAGCCGGCGAGGATTTCGAAGGTATTCCGATTTACGCCACTGTGGCAGACGCCAGGCAAGCCACCGGCGCCACCGTTTCCGTCATTTACGTGCCGCCCGCCGGTGCCGCCGCCGCGATCTGGGAAGCGGTCGAAGCGGACCTCGATCTTGCCATCTGCATCACCGAGGGCATTCCGGTGCGCGACATGCTGATGGTGCGGAATGAAATGAAGGCCAAGGTCGCGCGCGGCGGCAAGGAAACGCTGTTGCTCGGCCCGAACTGCCCCGGCCTCATCACGCCGGATGAAATCAAGATCGGCATCATGCCCGGCCACATTCACAGGAAAGGCCGCATCGGCGTCGTCTCCCGTTCCGGCACGCTGACTTACGAAGCCGTTGCGCAGTTGACCGAAATCGGTCTCGGGCAATCCTCCGCCGTCGGCATCGGCGGCGACCCGATCAATGGTCTGAAGCACATCGACGTGATGCGCATGTTCAACGACGACCCCGATACCGACGCCGTCATCATGATCGGTGAAATCGGCGGCCCGGACGAAGCCGAAGCCGCGTGGTGGTGCAAGGAGCACATGAAGAAGCCGATCGTCGGCTTCATCGCCGGCGTCACCGCGCCCGCCGGAAAGCGCATGGGTCACGCCGGTGCGCTGATCTCGGGCGGTGCCGACACCGCCGACGCGAAACTGGCGATCATGGAAGAATGCGGCTTCACCATCACGCGCAATCCGTCGGAAATGGCCAAGCTGCTGAAATCCCTGCTGTAAGCGCGCCCTGCCGTAAGCGCGTATTGAAACAAGCGGCCGAAAACGTACGGACCAAAATTTAGTTTCGGCATTTCGGCTGCGGCATGAAAAAAGCGGGCGTCAAACGACGCCCGCTTTTGTTTGCACGCGAGGATTCAGAACATCTGCCCTGCACGCCTATCCGCAGAGACCGCTACATGCATTTCCGCACGACAGAGAACAGGGATGCCGCCCCCGTCAGATCCCGACCAGCTTCATCATCGCTTCCGGATAACGCGTGCCGGCAGCGGCATCCGGCGGGAACACCGCATCGATGGCCGCCATGTCGTCCACGCTCAGGGGAACGTCCAGGGCGCCGATATTGTCTTCGAGATTCTTCCGGTGCCGGGTGCCGGGAATCGGCACGATATGCTCGCCGCGCTCCAGAACCCACGACAATGCCAGTTGTGCCGGCGTGCATCCCTTGCCGTCGGCCAGAGCTTTCACTTTGTCGACCAGTTCCAGATTGCGGGCAAAATTCTCTCCCTGGAAACGCGGGCTGTGGCGCCGGTAATCGTCGGCTTCGAAATCGTCCGGCGATTTGATCGCCCCGGTCAGGAATCCCCGCCCCAGCGGACTGTAGGCGACAAAGCCCACTCCCAGCCGCTCGCAGGCTTCGAGCGCATCGGCTTCGGGGTCGCGCGTCCATAACGAATATTCGGTCTGCAGCGCCGTGATCTGGTGCACGCGGCATGCGCGTTCCAGCGTTGCCGTGGAAGCCTCGGAAAGGCCGAGATAGCGCACCTTCCCCTGCCGCACGAGATCGGCCATGGCGCCGACCGTTTCCTCGATCGGCACTTCGGGGTCTACGCGATGCTGGTAATACAAATCGATGTGGTCGACACCGAGCCGCTTCAGACTTCCTTCGCAGCAGGCGCGCACGTATTCCGGACGGCCATTGACCCCGCGTGCCTGCGGATTGCCGGAATCGAGCACGATCCCGAATTTGGTGGCGAGAAAGACCCGGTCGCGGCGACCGGCGATTGCGCGCCCGACAAGCTGCTCGTTGGTGTACGGGCCGTACATGTCGGACGTATCGAGCAGAGTGATGCCGCGATCGAGCGCATAGATAATCGTCCTCAGGGACTTCTCATCGTCGTGGCTGCCGTAAAAAGCACTCATTCCCATGCAGCCGAGACCGATGGCGGAAACGCGCGGACCGTTTTTGCCAAGCGTGCGATATTTCATGTCGTTCTCCTTGAAATCGTTTGGACCGGAATACATACGGCATCCCCCCGATCTTCCATGGTATCGCCCCGATACACGGCTACGGCCGGCTTCCGGCACAGCTACCGGAACAGTTACCGATACAGCGGCCCGAAGCGTCCCGCCGGACGGCTTCGGGCACAAACCGTCATCGGTCGACGGCGCAGCTTTTTTTACCGAACAATCGATACAGCGGGCAGGACCCCACCGCGCCGGTAACCAGCGGTACCAGGCCAATCCAACCCCAGGGCGTTTGCGGACCGACGAACACCAGCGTCAACAACCCCAGTCCGATCACAATGCGGACGATTCGTTCCGGTCGGCCTATATTTTTACAGCATAGCATATCGTTGCTCCTTCGTTTATTACAGGAGCGTATAGCCTAGCCGTATCGTGCCGCGCCTTCAGTGACTATGTCACCGTCGCTCCAGCAGCGCCTGCAACGCCGCGCGGTCGCGCAGTTCTATTTTCCCCCGCTGCAGCCGCAGCCAGCCGCGCCGCTCGAATTCCCCGAGTTGGCGGCTGATGACCTCCCGCGCCGATCCGAGCTCGGAAGCAATCGCCTGGTGCGTCAGGGTCAGTTCATCCTGCGCCGTTTGCAGCAGGAAAGACGCCAGCCGGATATCGATGCGCTGGAACGCGACTTCCTCGAACAGCAGCATCAAATCCACCAGCCGCTTGCCGCAGGCGGCGAACACGAACTGGCGAAACGATGGCGCCTGCGCCAGCAATTGTTCGAAACCAGCTTCGGGCAGCATGGCGATCCGGCATTCGGTTTCCGCCACGCCCTCGGCGGCGTAAGGCGCATGCGCCAGCAGGCAGGCGGTGGTCATTACGCATGCTTCTCCGGGATGAACCCGGTAAAGCACGATTTCGCGCCCGGATTCCGACACGGTCTGCACACGCACGATTCCGGAATACACGAGCGCGAACTGTCGACACGGCATACCGTGGCCGAACAGGCGGGTGCCGGCGGGAACGGCGAGCACCTGCGCCTGCCCGGAAAAAAGCTCCGTGGTGGCGGCATCGAATGGCGAAGGATAAGTGTCCATGGGTGGCCGGAAGACAGGAATCGGAACGGTATGCGGTTTTATACTACAGAGTCGAATAAAATTCCATTTGTATTTTAATTTTTCATCGTAACCAGCTACATGAATGGAACTTAATTTTCCCATAAATGGAATTCATTGCTTACCCCACTGAATCAGCATATCATTGCCATCGATATCCTGACGGGATGAAACGGCGGAACACCGTCCGGCCGCATCGAGCATCAAGTGCAAAGAGCCGCGCTCATTTGCTGCCCTTTTACTCGACGCCCTTTTTCATCGCCTTGCCTTCGGCGGCCCGGCGGCGGCGGATTTCCTTCGGGTCGGCGATCAGCGGCTGGTAGATTTCGACGCGGTCGCGGTCGCGCAGCGCGGTATCGGCCTGCACGGGACGGCTATAGATACCGATCTTGTTTTGTTCCAGATCGATTTCGGGATATTTGTCGAGCAGGCCGGAAGCACGAATCGCGTCTTCGACCGTGCTGTTTTCCGGCAGTTGGAGCCGCACCAGCGTCGGCGCGAAGACGACTTCGACTGCGATCAGCGCGTTCCGCCGTACCCCGGTTGCGCCGCTTCCTTCCGTCCCGGCCGCATCGTCAGCCATAACGTTCCTGCGCCCGCTTGATGAAGGCGTCGACGAAACTGCCGATGATCTTGCCGAACACCGGCCCGATCACCTTCTCCAGCAGCCGGCTGGAAAATTCGTAGGTCAGGGAAAATTCGATCTTGCAGGCATCCTCGGCCAGCACGTGGAAACGCCACTGTCCTTCCAGGCGGCGGAACGGACCGTCGAGGAGACGGATCAGCATCAGCGTCGGAATTTCCTTTTCGTTCTCGGTACTGAAATTCGCCTTGACACCGTGGTAGTTGATATACAGGGTCGCCGCCGTTTTCTTTTCATCCCGCGCGATCAGTTCCGTGCGTACGCACCAGGGCAGGAACTGCGGATATTCCTCGACGAGATCGACGAGATCGAACATCCGCCGCGCGGAATAGCCGATCAGGACGGAGCGTTCAACCGTTTTCATGAATCTGAATCGCTTCCGCTCGATTTATCTCGCAATCCGTATCGCATATCGCTTCCCGCCGCCGCATCCGCGTATTCCCCGAACATTTCCCCGGCTCTTCTCGTTCAAGACAGTACTTCAGGCAGTTTTCATGAATCCTGTAGAATGCCGGATTTTAGCGGATTCGTGCCTGCCATGAGTATTGCCGTCAATAAAAAGGCCTATCACGACTACTTCGTCGAGGAGAAGTATGAAGCCGGTATCGTGCTCGAAGGCTGGGAAGTCAAATCGATCCGCGCCGGGCGGGCGCAGATAAAGGAAGCCTACGTGCTCATCCGCGGCGGCGAACTGTGGCTGATCGGGATGCACGTGACGCCGCTGGCAACCGCCTCCACGCATATTTCCCCGGACCCGACGCGCACGCGCAAGCTGCTTCTGCACGAGAGCGAAATCAGCAAACTGATCGGCAAGGTCGAGCGTGCCGGCTATGCCCTGATTCCCCTCGACCTGCACTACATGCGCGGCCGCATCAAGGCCGAGATCGGCCTGGCCAAGGGCAAGAAACAGCACGACAAACGCGAGAGCGAAAAAGAGCGCGACTGGGAACGCGAAAAACAGCAGTTGCTGCGCGCCAAAACGCGCGGCGCGGAATGATCCGCCGCCTTTCGTTTGTTTCTCCGCCCGTCTTTCCGTTTTTTCCCCCGCTCTCCACTCCCCGCTTCGTCCCGCCTCCCCGCCGCGACCTCAGTCATGAATGCCGACCCGATCTACTACATCGGAATGACCGCGGTGGCGGTCAATGCGATCACCGGCGTCATCGAAGCCGGACGCAAGAACATCGATCTCGTCGGCGCCATCACCATCGCGCTGGCGGCGGCGCTCGGCGGCGGCACATTGCGCGACCTCCTGCTGCAACGCAAGATTTTCTGGATCACCGATTCGCTGTATCTGGTGGTCGCGCTGCTTTCCGGCATCACGATTTTCTTCGTCATCCGCCGCCGCCCCCTGCCCGCGCCGCTGTTTCTCATTCCCGACGCGGTGGGGCTCGCGCTGTTTTCCGTCGTCGGCACCACGATCGCGCTGGAGTGGAATATCTCCTGGCTCGCCGCCAGCCTGCTCGGCGTCATCACCGGCGTATTCGGCGGCATGCTGCGCGATTTACTGTGCAACACGATGCCGCTGGTGCTCAGGGACGGCGAAATTTACGCCAGCGCCGCCTGGCTCGGCACCCTGGCGCTGATCGCGTTGCGGGAACTCGGCGTTTCTCCCGGAATCTCCACCTGGAGCGCCATGTTGTTGATCCTCGTGTTGCGGCTGGGCGCCATCCGTTTGCGCCTCAAACTTCCGACGCTGCCGCCACGGGAGTGACATCGGAGTGATATCCCTCGCGGCATTTTTCGCGCAATCACCGACACCACGATTTTTTATGATTTCTTCCCTATAACTCCTTCCTTATGATCCCTTCCATTTCCGAATACCTCGATTGTCACGGCGTCAAACTCCACGTGCGCCGCTGGGGCGATCCGGCGGCGCCGACGCTGTTTCTGCTGCACGGCTGGATGGACGTTGCCGCTTCCTTCCAGTTCGTGGCCGACGAACTGCTCGCGATCCGGCCATGGAATCTGATCGCGCCGGACTGGCGCGGATTCGGGCTTTCCGAATGGATCGACAGACCCTACCAGTTTCCCGACCATCTGGCCGACCTGGAAATCCTGCTCGACCACTACAGCCCGAAGGAAAAAAACAATGGAGACAATGGTGACAATGGAAAGGTGCGCATCGTCGGCCACAGCATGGGCGGCATCATCGCCTGTCTTTATGCCGGACTGCGCCCGCAGAGGATCGAAAAGCTGATTTCCCTGGAAGGATTCGGCATCGCCCCGGCAACGCCCGACATGGCGCCGCAACGTTATCGCCAGTGGCTCGACACGCGCACCGCGCGGCCGGGAATGTACCGCTACCCTTCGCAACAGGCATTCATCGAGCGCCTGCTGCACGACGACCGTTTTCTGACGCCGGAACGCGCCGCTTTCCTGGCCGGGCATCTGATCGTCCCGGACAAAAGCGTGTCGGGAAACGACACGGGCGAAAAAGGCTTCGTCTGGGCCGGCGACCCCTGGCACAAGGCGCCGAGCTGGAATCTCTACCGCCTCGAGGAATCGATGGCGATCTGGCGCGAAATCACCGCGCCGGTGCTCTGGGTCGCGGGACGGCAATCGTGGATCGTCAGCGATTTCGCCAGCCGCCCCGGGGATTGGGAAGCACGCCGCAACTGCTATTCACGCGTGGAGGAGGCCTGGATCGAAAACTCCGACCACATGCTGCACCACGACCAGCCCGAGGAAGTGGCGCGGCTGACGGAGCGGTTCTTTCTCTGAACCGCGCCGGGTTCCGGCGCGGACGCTATCGCGCCCGAAGAGTACCGCGTAAACTCCTCTTCTCCTTTTACCCGTCTGCGGAACAGGAGACGAATTTTTCTCCTGAATTTTCTTTTTTCCGCCCCCTGAATCCTACGTTCTCCTGCGTTCTCTCGTGTTCCGAGACATCGCAACGAACTTCCCCCGACACCGCCCGCCATGCTCAGTTACCGCCACGCCTTCCATGCCGGCAACCACGCCGACGTACTCAAACACTTCGTGCTGACGCTGCTGCTCGAACATCTGAAAAAAAAGCCGAAATCCTTTACGGTCGTCGATACCCATGCCGGCGCGGGGTTATACGCGCTCGACGCCGGCCATGCGACAAAACTCGCCGAATACGAAGACGGCATCGCCCGAGTTCTCGCGCGCATCCCGGACGCGCCGGCGGCGGTCGCCGCCGCGTTCGCACCCTATCTTGGCTGCGTGGCCGAACTCAATCCTGATTATTCCGCGGAAAATCCTCCCCGCGCCTATCCCGGCTCGCCGTGGATCGTCTTCCGCCTGCTGCGCGACGAAGACCGTCTGCGCCTGTTCGAACTGCACACCACCGACGTGGCGCTGCTCGGGGAAAATTTCCGCGATGCGCGGCGCCAGGTCATCGTCGGCCACGACGACGGCTTCGCCGGCCTGAAGGCGCAACTGCCGCCGCCGTCGCGCCGGGGACTGGTATTGATCGACCCCTCCTACGAACTGCGCGGCGACTATTCCAAGGTCGTTGCCGCCGTGGAGGATGCGCTGAAACGCTTCTCCATCGGCGTCTATGCCATCTGGTATCCCCAGCTCGCCCGCCGCGATGCGCAGCAATTGCCGGAACGGCTCAAGCGCATCGCCGGAAAATGGCTTCATGTCGCCCTGAGCGTGCGTGCCCCGAGCACCGACGGCGTCGGCATGCGCGGCAGCGGCATGTTCATCGTCAATCCGCCCTGGACGCTCGCCGCCGTACTGCGTGAAACCTTGCCCTGGCTGTGCGAAACATTGCGCCAGGACGAAACGGCGTGCTTTACGCTGGAAGCAAGCCTCGAGGAATAACCGGCTGCACAAGGCCAACAAACAAGGCTAACAAACAAGGCCAACAAGAAGCCGACAGGTCGGCAAATGACAGAACCGATGGAATTTGAAACCCAACGCATTTTGCTGCGGCAGTGGAAACCCACTGACCGCGCCCCGTTTGCCGCGTTGAACTCGGACCCCAGGGTCATGGAGTTCTTTCCCGCGCCCCTCAGCCGCGCGGAAAGCGACATGACGGCCGATCGTTGTGAGTCCTTGATTCACGAGCGCGGCTGGGGTTTCTGGGCTGCTGAATTGAAGGAATCCGGAGCGTTCATCGGATTCGTCGGTCTCCATATCCCCTCCGCCCAACTACCGTTCTTCCCCTGTGTGGAAGTCGGATGGCGTCTCGCCTTTCAGCATTGGGGAAAAGGGTTTGCCACGGAGGCTGCACGCGGGGCTCTTCAAATCGGCTTTGCGACGCTCGGCTTCCAGGAAATCGTTTCTTTCACCGCTGTCGGAAACAGGCGATCCCGCGCCGTCATGGAAAGGCTCAACATGCGCGAATCAGGCACTTTTGAGCATCCCCTCGTACCCGATGGCAGTTCACTCCGCCTGCATTGCCTGTACCGTTTGCCGCGTAACTGCCATGAAGCTCTTCTTAAGGAATCTCCGGGCAAGTCACGTACCGGTTGTATCCGTCGATAAGATGGATCGAAAACGCTCTAGCCGTTTACCTCGCCGATGAAGCGCAGGCCGACGCCCGGCTCGGTCGCGATATAGCGGGGAGAAGCGGCGGCGTCGCCGAGCTTGTGCCGCAGTTTGCCCGTCAGGATGCGCAGGTAATGCGTGTTTTCCTGATACGTAGCGCCCCAGAGTTCGCGCATGATCTGCGGCTGCGTGACAACGCGTCCGGCGTGGTTCAGGAGCAGCGCGAGCAGCGCGAATTCCTTGCGCGAGAGCGCCACCGGGGTTCCCTGGAGACTGACCTCGCGCCGGACGAGGTCGATGTGCAGATTGCCGTCGTCGAACAGCGGCGGAACGTCGCCGCCGCCGGCGCTCCGCCGCAGCAGGGCGCGGACGCGCGCCATCAGTTCCTGGGTGCCGAAGGGTTTGGTCACGTAGTCGTTGGCGCCGGAATCCAGTGCGAGGACTTTTTCCGTCTCGTCGGAACGCACCGTCAGCACGATCACCGGGACTTGCGACCATTGCCGGAGCTCGCACAGGATTTCCTGGCCGTCGCAGTCGGGCAGGCCGAGATCGAGGATGACCAGATCGGCGCCCTGGGTGGCAAGCGCGGCCAGCCCTTCCCGGCCCGCCGCCGCGAGCAGCACCTGGTAGCCCTGCGCGCGCAGGCTGATGTCGAGGAATTTGCGGATCTGCGGCTCATCGTCGATCACCAGCACCCGCGCCGGCGGGATCGTCGAGTGGAGGTTGGCGTTGGCTGACATGGCATTCGCAAATGTTGAAGCGGTTTTTCGTTCGAGTTACGGCGACGAGGGAAATGTTCCGCGTGGGCACACGGGAATTCTGCCATTCATTCGCATGAAAACGTTTCAATACGCGTTCCATTACACTGCCCCATCGCGCACTCCCCGGCCATCGGCAGCCCTCAATCGCGTTCAATCTCCCGGGGCTGCCGCGGCGGTTCCGTCAGCGGCAGGGAAATCCTGATCGTGGTGCCGCGGCCGTCCGGCCCCGGCAGGGCGGCAACCCGCCCGCCGTGGGCGCCGATCATGCCCTGGCAGATCGTCAATCCCAGCCCGGTGCCGTAACGTCCGCGGTCGCCGCGCTCGACGCTGTAGAACATATCGAAAATGCGGCCGCGTTCGTCTTCCGGAATGCCCGGTCCCCGGTCGCTGATCTCGATGCACAGTTCGTCCTCCTTCAATGAAGCGGCCACCTTCACGGGTTCCCGCGCGGGAGAAAATTTCACCGCGTTCTCCAGCACGTTGAAAATCGCCTGTTCGAGCAGTGCCGGATGTACCCATATCGGCGGCAATTCTTCCGCGACATGGATATTCAGCACGCTTTCCGGCTGGTAGCGGTGCAGGCGCCGCACCGCCGAGCCGATCAGTTCGTCGACGCCGATCCAGTCCCGGTGCAGCGACAGTCCGGATTGCCCCAGCCGGGTCATGTCCAGCAGGTTCTGGATGTAACGGTCGAGCCGCTCCCCTTCCTGGCGGATCGTCTCCAGCAGGGTCTTGCGGTCTTCCTCGCTCATCGCTTCGGAATAGCCGGACAGACTGCTCGCGGCACCGATGATCGACGCCAGCGGCGAACGCAGATCGTGCGACACCGAGGACAACAGCGCGGAACGCAGGCGCTCGGTTTCGCTGCTCACTTTCGCGCTTTCCAGGTCCGCCACCAGGGAGGTGCGCAATGCCGCCTGCCCGATGTCGTCGATCATCGCCTCGGCCAGCCGGCGCTGTTCGAAAACGAGTTGCCGGGTTGCGGCGGGAAAGCGCAGCCCTACGGCACCAATGGCGCCGATGGCTTCGCTGTCGCCGATCATCGGCAGGAACCACCAGTCCGATCCCGCCAGCGTGTCCGTGTAGCGCCCGGCGGGCTGGCCGTGATCGTGCGCCCAGGCCGCCGCGCCCTGATCCGTTTTCGTCAGGGAGGCATTTTTCGAGATCAGCACCGAATGGCCGATGCGCAGCCAGACGTCGGCCCCCAGCGCGGTTTCCAGGGCGTCGCGCCCGGCGCGCAGCACCTGGCCCAGATCGGCGGCACTGGCGAGCTGCCGGCCCAGCGATTGCAGAACGATTGCATGGGCATTGGCGGAACGCAGTGCCAGCACCTGGGTCCGCAACGCGGAAGCCAGCCTTCCGGCGACCAGCGCCGCGGCCAGGAAAAGAAACACGGTGATCACGCCCTGGTGGGCGCTGATGCTGAAGGTAAATCTCGGCGTGATGAAAAAAAAGTTGTAGCTGAAGAAACACAATATCGCCGTGAAGATGGAAGCGATCATCCCGGTGCGCGCGGCCACCAGCACGACGGCGACGATGAAGACCATCGAGAGGTCGTCCAGCCCGACCCAGCGCTCCGCCATCCACGCCACCAGAACCGCCATCGCCGTGGCGAAAAGCGCCAGCAGCAGGTCGTGCCCGGAGAAGATCGCGCGGGCTTCCTTTCTCCAGTCGCGCCGTTCCCTTCTCCGCGCCTCGGGCGTATTGACGATGGTCAATTCATAATGCGCCCCGTATTGCAGCACCCGCTGCGTCAGGGTGCGGTTCAGCATGCGCGCCCATGGCCACGGTGGCTGCTCGCGCGTGCGGCCCAGCACGATGGCGGAAACGCCGCTCCTGGCGGCGTAATCGAGCAGTACGTCGGCAACGTTGCCGCCGTGCAGAATTTCCGTTTCCGCGCCGAGCTTGCGCGCCAGCGCGAAGGCGCGGTCGAGTTCGCTCTGGCGCGCCTCGTCCGTCCTCCCTCCGGTCTGCACGGTGACGACGATCCACGGCGCGGCGCGGCGTTCGGCGATGCGGCGGCCGGCCCGCACCACGTATTCCGACTGTCCGCGTCCATCGACCGCGACCAGCACGCGGCGGGAGAGCGCGATGCCGGATTCCCCGCGCGCCGTGCGGCTTTCCCTGAGATCGCTGTCCACCCGGTCCGCCGCGGTCTGCATCGCCAGTTCGCGCAACGCGGCCAGGTTCGAGGGCGAGAAAAACGCTTCCAGCGCCTGCGCCGCCTGTTCCGGCATGTACACCTTGCCCTGGTTCAGGCGTTCGATCAGTTCGCGCGGCGGCAGGTCGACGAGGCGGATGTCGCGCAGGCGGTCGAACACGACATCCGGCACCGTTTCGCTGACGCGGATGCCGGTGATCCGGTGCACCATGTCGTTCAGGCTTTCCAGGTGCTGGATGTTGACCGTGGTGTAGACGTCGATCCCCGCGTCCAGCAGTTCGATCACGTCCTGCCAGCGGCGCTCGTGGCGGCTGCCCGGAAGGTTCCGGTGCGCCAGCTCGTCGACCAGCGCGATCCGGGGACGACGCGCCAGCAGGGCGTCGAGGTCCATCTCTTCCAGCCGGCGGCCCTGGTAATCGATGTTCCTGCGCGCGACGATTTCCTGGTCCTTGAGCAGCGCGCCCGTTTCGGGACGCCCATGCGTTTCGACGATGCCGATGACGACGTCGACGCCCTGCCGCTTCAGCTCGATCGCGCGCGAGAGCATCGCGTACGTCTTGCCGACGCCCGGCGCGGCGCCGAGAAAAATGGTCAGCCGCCCGGCGTTCTCGCGCCGGATCTCGCCCATCAGGGCATCGGCCTTCGATCTTCGTTCTTCGTCCATGGCATCGACCGTCCGGTCTCCATCGTCCACATTACCTGTATCGCCAATATCGTCCGGTTATTATTTCATCATTCCCGCCCAGGCGAACCACCGGAATACGAACAGCGAAGTTTTTCCAGGTTCACAACTTGGCAACAAATTCCAATTTATTAAAAATAATTACTTTACAAAACAAGCTACATATATTAAATAAAATTTCACTTTAATTTGGAATTACTGACCCTGCCCGTAGCCGTCCGCCCTTTCCGTTCCCCGTCGTCCAGGGCCAGATTCAGTTGCAGCACATTGACGCGGGGCTGTCCCAGAAAACCGAATTGCGGCGGTTCCACATACCGTTCGAGCAGCGCGGCGACAACCGCCGGATCGAGGCCGCGCGCCCGTGCGACCCGCGCCACCTGGAGCCTGGCGCTTTCCGGGCTGATGTGCGGATCGACGCCGCTGCCCGATTGCGTGACCAGATCGGCGGGCACGCGTTCGAGGGGAATGCCCTCGCGCCCGGCCACCGCCGCCCGGGCCTCGGCGATGCGCTGGCGCAATTGCGGATTGCTGCGCGCCTGGTTGCTGCCCGCGGCTGCCATCGCGTCGTAGTTCGCGGCGGGGGGACGGGGCTGGAAATAGCGTGCATCGACAAACGGCTGGGCGACGAGGCTCGAACCGACGATCCGTCCTTCGCGCTCGATCAGGCTGCCGTCGGCCGCTTCGGGGAACAGCGCCCGATCGATGCCGGTGGAAAGAAGCGCGTAGGAAAAACCGAAGAACGACAGCGTCGCCAGCGCGAATACCAGCGCGGCGCGAAGCATTCCGCCGTCGAAAAACGAAATGCCGGAGATCGTGGAACCGTTCATGGAAACATTTTCGGCCATGATGGAATCCTCCTTTAAATGCCCGATGACACGCCCGATAGCGCCATCAATCCAAGATCGATCAGCTTGATCCCGACGAACGGCAGCAATATGCCGCCGATGCCGTAAATCAGCATGTTCCTGCGCAGCAGGACAGTGGCACCGGCGGGCTTGAACCGGACGCCGCGCAGCGCCAGCGGAATCAGCAGCGGGATTATGACGGCATTGAAGATGAGCGCCGCCAGCACCGCGTTGGCCGGGCTGGACAGGTGCATCACGTTCAATGCCGCCGTCTGCGGAATCGCGGCGACGAACAGCGCCGGCAGGATCGCGAAATATTTCGAGACATCGTTGGCGAGCGAAAAGGTCGTCAACGCGCCGCGCGTGATGAGTTGCTGCTTGCCGATCTCGACGACTTCGAGCAGCTTGGCCGGATCGGAATCGAGATCGACCATGTTGCCGGCCTCCTTGGCCGCCTGGGTACCGGAATTCATCGCCAGCCCGACGTCGGCCTGCGCCAGCGCCGGAGCGTCGTTGGTGCCGTCGCCGACCATGGCGACCAGCCGCCCGGCGGCCTGCTCGGAGCGGATGCGCGCGAGCTTGTCCTCAGGCCGCGCTTCCGCGATGAAGTCGTCTACGCCGGCTTCGGCGGCGATCGCCGCCGCCGTTAGAGGATTGTCCCCGGTGATCATCACCGTGCGCACGCCCATTCTGCGCAGGCGGGAAAAGCGCTCCTTGACGCCGTACTTGACCACGTCGGAGAGCGTTACGACGCCGAGCGCGTGGCGTCCTTCGGCCACCACCAGCGGCGTTGCGCCGGAACGCGCGACCTGCTCGACGCGCGCGTGCAGTTCCGCCGACACCGTGCCGCCCTGCGCCTCGATGAAATCGACGATGGCGTCCGCCGCGCCCTTGCGGATGATCCGCACGTGCCGCTCCGCACCTTGCTCCGCGCCATCCGCCTGCCGCAGATCGACGCCGGACATGCGCGTCTGCGCGCTGAAGGGAACGAACGTTGCCCCATCCGCATCTTCGATCGCGCAACCCTGTTCGTGCGCCAGGCGGACAATCGATTTCCCTTCCGGCGTCGGGTCGGCGAGTGAAGCCAGAAGCGCGGCTTCGCGCAGCATCGATTCATCTACGCCCGACAGCGCGTAAAAATCCGTGGCGCTGCGGTCGCCGTGGGTGATCGTGCCGGTCTTGTCCAGCAGCAGGACATCGACGTCGCCGGCGACTTCCACCGCCTTGCCCGACTTCGCCAGCACGTTGGCCGACAGGGCACGGTTCATCCCGGCGATGCCGATCGCCGGCAGAAGCCCGCCGATCGTGGTCGGAATCAGGCAGACCAGCAGCGCCACGAGAACCACCGGATCGACGGCAACATGAACGAACCCGGCAATCGCCGGCAGGGTCAGGACGACGATCAGGAAAATCAGCGTCATCGTCGTCAGCAGGATCGAAAGCGCGATTTCGTTCGGTGTTTTCTGGCGATTGGCGCCTTCGACCAGCGCGATCATGCGGTCGAGAAAGCTCTGGCCGGATTCCGCGGTGACGCGCACGACGATGCGGTCGGAAAGCACCTTGGTGCCGCCGATCACGCCGGAACGGTCGGTTCCGGCCTCGCGCAGCACCGGCGCCGATTCGCCCGTCACCGCGGCTTCGTTGACCGTCGCCAGGCCGGTCACGATCTCGCCGTCGGCGGGAATCAGTTCTCCCGCGTCGACCACCACGTAGTCGCCGGGGCGCAGCCCGGAAGCGGCAATGCGCGTCTCCCGCCCTCCTTCGGGCAATCCTTCCGGCAACTCCAGCCGGCGCGCCATCAGATCCTTGCGCGCCTTGCGCAGCGACGCCGCCTGGCCGCGTCCGCGCGCTTCGGCGATCGCCTCGGCGAAATTGGCGAAGAGGACGGTAATCAGCAATACCGCGGCGACGATCCAGGCGAAGAACGGAGCGGTTCCTGGAGCGGTTTTTCCGAACAGCGCCAGCAGCGCGGTCAACACGGTGCCGATCCAGACGACGGCCAGCACCGGGTTCCTGAATGCATGCCCCGGCGCCAGTTTGCGCACCGATTCGATCAGCGCGAGACGCAGGCCGGCGGCATTGATCAGGGCGGCATGGCCCCGCCTGGTTTTATGGCGATTCGGCGCTTGCGGATCGATTTGCGGAGCGGGTTGTGGATTGCTTTGCGGATTGAAATGAGCGTTCATCTCCGTCACCTCAATGCGAATACAGCGACAAATGTTCGGCGACGGGTCCCAGCACCAGCACCGGCGTGAATTGCAG
>JAVBTC010000129.1:0-25692 GCA_031556405.1 Rhodocyclaceae bacterium | reverse complement strand
AGCAGCGTGCGCTCGTAGGCGACGGCCTGCATCGCCTTTTTTTCCCAGTGCGGCTCGAACACGGTTTTCTTGACCAGGTGCGCGCCCGCGGCGACGATCCATTCCGGCTCGATTTTCGCCACGCAGCGGGCGTAGAGACGCGTCGTTTCGGTGATTTCCGCCGCCATCAGCCACTTGCCGGTTTTCTTCGCCAGCGCCGAGCCGGGATGGACCAGGAAACGGATGCCGCGCGCGCCGAGATAAAACCCGGCTTCGTCCGATTTGCAGCCGATATTGCCGAGCAGCCCGGTCAGCAGCGCCCGGTGAATCTGCTCGTAGGTCGCGGGCGCTTCATTCTCGCGCCAGTTCATCTCGGCGACGAGCGTATGCAGTTGCGTGTGTGTGTCGCGCCATTCGCGCAGGCGCAGGTAGGAGAGAAAATTGCGGTGGCAAGCATCCACCAGTTTCTTGTTCGATTCCTTGTGCTTCACCGCATCGGCGAACCAGTCCCACAGTTTCACCCAGGTGAGGAATTCGGATTGTTTGTCGGCGAAGCGGCGGTGCGCCTCGTCCGCCGCCTGCTGCCGTTCCAGCGGGCGCTCGCGCGGATCCTGCACCGACAGCGCGGCGGCGATCGTCAGCACTTCCTTCAGGCAGGCGGCCTCGCGCGCGGCGACGATCATGCGCGCGATGCGCGGGTCGAGCGGCAGTTTCGATATTTCCCTGCCGACGGCGGTCAGTTCGTTGTTTTCGTCGAGCGCGTTGAGTTCGTTCAGCAGCGCGTAGGCGTCGCCGACCGCCTTCTGCGGCGGCGGCTCGATGAACGGAAACGTCTCCACGGCGCCGAACTTCAGCGTCTTCATGCGCAGGATCACGCCGGCCAGCGAGGAACGCAGGATTTCCGGATCGGTGAATTCGGAACGGGCGTTGAAATCCGCTTCGTCGTAGAGACGGATACAGACCCCCGCCGCCACGCGCCCGCAACGCCCCGCGCGCTGCCGCGCCGCCGCCTGCGAGATTTTTTCCACGCGCAACTGCTCGACCTTGTTGCGGTAGGAATAGCGCTTCACCCGCGCCAGCCCGGTGTCGACGACATAGCGGATGCCGGGTACGGTGAGCGAGGTTTCCGCGACGTTGGTCGCCAATACGATGCGCCAACCGCCGTGCGACTTGAACACGCGGTCCTGCTCGGCGGCGGAAAGGCGCGAGAACAACGGCAGAATTTCCGGCTGCGGGCCGCGGAAATGGTGCTTGCGCAGTGCTTCCGCGCCTTCCCGGATCTCGCGCTCGCCGGGCAGGAATACCAGCACGTCGCCCGGTACGCCGCGAATCAGTTCATCGATCGCGGCAACGATGGCGTCGAAGAGATCGTGCTCGTCGTCGTCCTCTTCCAGCGGCGTCACCGGGCGGTAGCGCACGTCCACCGGATACAGGCGGCCCGACACCTCGATCACCGGCGCATCGCCGAAATGGCGCGAAAAGCGCTCGGCGTCGATCGTCGCCGACGTGACGATCACTTTCAGGTCGGGTCGTTTCGGCAGCAGTTGCTTCAGGTAGCCGAGCAGGAAATCGATGTTCAGGCTGCGCTCGTGCGCCTCGTCGATGATGATCGTGTCGTAGGCGCTCAACAGCGGATCGGTCTGCGTCTCGGCCAGCAGAATGCCATCGGTCATCAGCTTGACGCAGGAATCGGGCGAAGTACGGTCGTGGAAGCGGATCTTCACGCCTACCGCCTGCCCAACCGCCGTTTGCAGTTCCTGTGCCAGCCTTGATGCCACCGACCGCGCCGCCAGCCGGCGCGGCTGCGTATGTCCGATCAGCCCGCGCGCGCCGCGCCCGAGCGACAGGCAGATTTGCGGCAACTGCGTCGTCTTGCCCGAGCCGGTCTCGCCGCAGACGATGGTCACCTGATGTTTTGCAATCAGCGCCGCGATTTCCGCGCGCCGCTCGTTGACCGGGAGTTGCGCCGCGCCCGCGGAAATCCGCCCGTCCGGCAAACCGGCGCGGCGCGCGGCGAGCGCCGTGCGGGAGCGCTCGTGGAGTTCGGAAAAATTTCTTTCCGCCGCGGTTTTCGCTCCTTTGTCCTTTGCTCCTCTGTCTTTTTCTCCTTTTTCCATCCGCCGCACCTCGCGCGCCAGCGCGCGCAGGCGGGGCGCGTCGCGGGTCAGGCAATCGTCGAAGGAAAGATCGGGAGCGGGGCGGGACATGCGGTTTTGGCTTTGTGCCACGGGAAATGCCTACGGCTTCAGGGACGGGCATTTTACTGTGTTACCGCGAATCGCAGAACCGGAACGACGGCGGCGAATATCCCAATGCTCTTCCTGCGGGCGCCGAACGTAAAAATCTTGCATAAAATTCCGTGAAAAAAGAGAATGAATCGCCATTCGGACACCGTTCGTTTCGAAACCGCTTCCGCCGTACGAACCGGCGACGCGGCAATAAATACGGAACATTCACCCACGCAGAGGAAATCGCCATGACATCAAAACATTCCGGCAGGACCGCCTCATCGTTACTTGCACCGCTGCTCGCATCGCTGCTTATCCCGCTTTTCATCGCGCTCCCCGGCTGCATGTCGACCGGCGGCGATGCGCCCGGAACGGCTTCGGCGTCTTCGGAACCATTGACCCCGGAACAGCGCGAAACCGCGCGCAACAAAATTCTCGCCATGCGCGACAAGGCGTTGCAGGACCTTTATCGCGAGAACCCGGAAGTGAAAAAGGAAATCGAGAACGCAGCCGGCTATGCGGTGATCGATACGAGCGGAATCAATCTCGTCATGCTCGTCGAAGCCAACGGGCACGGCGTGCTGGTCGACAGGAAAAACGGCAAGGAAACCTTCATCCGCATGGTCCGCGTGGGCACCGGGCCGGGATTGGGGTATGTGAATTACCGGCAGATATTGATCTTCAAGAACCGGACGACCTACGATGAATTCGCCAGGCTCGGCGTCGACGTCGGCGCCCAGGGCAACGCCACGTTCAAGCCCGCGGGCAAGGGCGAATCGCTCGACCGCTCGGATTCGTTTACGCCGGGATTGTCGGTTTATCAACTGACCGATTCGGGTGTGCTGGTGCAGGCCAATTGGGGCGGCACGAAATATGTGGCCGATGAACAGTTGAACTGAGACGGAATAACGGGGAAAAGGGATGTCCGCGTGGGCACGTTGCGCTTTGCCCACGCGGATGGATTATTCCGTTGCTTTCCACATTGTTTTTCTAAATTAAAAGAATTTAAACATTCGCCACTGTAGCCGGATAAAATAAAAAATTATTTCAATATTAGAAAAAACACCTTCGGCATGAACTTCACTTTTCTCCGGTATCGATCGATTTCTCCACCGCGTCGAGCACGCCACGCAGAATATTGACCTCATCGCGCTCCAGCGCCGCGCGTCCGAACAGACGCCGCAGCTTGGGCAGCAGCCGGCGCGGACGCTGCGGGTCGTGAAAGCCGGTAATCGTCATCACCCGCTCCAGATGCGCGTAGAAACGCTCGATGTCCTCGTGCGCGGCGGGCGGAGAGGAAAAGGGATTGGCGCCCGCGAGCGGTAGCGGCGGCACGGCGCCGTCCAGGGCGAAGGAAGCCAGGCGCAGTTCGTAACACAGGATCTGCACCGCCGCGCCGAGGTTGAGCGAACTGAAGCCGGGCACGGAAGGAATCATCGCGGCGGCGCGGCAGCGCTGGACTTCGTCGTTGGAAAGACCGGAGGTTTCGTTGCCGAATACCAGGGCCAGCGATCCTTCCCCATGTTCGCGGGCGAATGCGCACAAATGCAGCGCGGCGGCGCGTGCATCCGTCGTTTCCGGGCCGAGGTCGCGGCCCCGCGCGGAGAGCGCGAGCGTGTACACGCTGCCGGCCAGCGCCGCGCCGAGATCGGGGTAAATCTCCGCCGCCGCGAGAACATCGTCGGCGCCGGCGGCGCGCGCGCTGGCGTCGGGATGCGGAAAGCAACAGCGCGGCGCCACCAGCCGCAGGCGGGAAATTCCCATCGTCTTCATCGCCCGCGCCGCCGCGCCGATATTGCCGGGATGGCTGGTGCGACAGAGGACGACGACGACGCGGTCGAGCAGCGCTGACACGATGAATGGCCTTTCTTCAGATTTTTTTGAAACGGAACATGGTGGAAGGCACGGTGGAAGGATCGCGTGCCTCCGGCCGGACCGATGCGCAAAGCAACAGGCACACGATCAGCATTCCGAGCAGCGCCTCCGCCGGCAGGCGTATTCCGGACAGCGCCGGCAGCCCGCCGAGCGCGAAGGCGAATCCCAGGCTGATGCCCGTGGCAACCGCGGGGTTGCCTGGAAGACGCTCGTCCACGATCCGCCACAGCGGCGGCACGAGGGATTGCAGCAGCAATACCGCCGCCAGGCCGAGGAAATAGAATTTTCCCGCCAGAAGCCACAACAACGGCATTGCCAGCGCGGCCCCGGCGATCCAGCGCCGCGCCCCGAAACAATGGCTGCCGAGCCCGCCGACGAATTTTCCGGCACAGGCGATTCCCCCGATCAGAACGATCAAGCCCGGATCGTGCGCGATACGTTCCTGCAACGACAGCCATAGGGAAGAACGCGATGCCGTCGCGAATACCGCCGTTACCGCCGCAAAAGCAAGCATTCCGGACACGACGCCCCGCAGCGCCGGTGAGGGAATGGAGAGCCCGGAAACGGAGCCGGGTCCCTCCTTTTTCTCGCCGCGAACGCCCGGAACCCGGTTGAACGCGGCCGTTGCCGCCAATATCACCAACACCGCCGCCAGCGCCCCCGTCACCGCTATTTGGCACTGCCACCCGGAAAGCGCCGCCACCGTGCCCAAGGCCAGCCCCAGCACGCCCGGAGCGGCAAAAATGCCCATGCCGATCTGCGGCCTGGGCAGCCGCGCCGCCCAGGCGCCGGCTCCAACGTGGAAAAGCGCGGAAAAAAATCCCTGGCACAGGACGGCAAGAAATCCGGCCGGCGCGAGAAACACCGACAACGCGCCCGCCAGTCCGATGCAGGCGGCCGGGCGCGCAGCAGCGTAACGGTCGACGAGGAATCCCCACAACGGCTGCATGGCGAATGCCATTGCGTTGTATCCCGCCAATACCCAGAAGAGGTCCGATTCACGCGCCGCGTGAACCACGACCCAGGCGGAAATGAAATCGTGCACGCCATGGCCCGCGCCCAATACGAGGCTTTGCCATTCATGACGGGGTTCGGGACCATAATCGGAACTGTGATGCGGATTCATTGCGGAAGGAATAAAAACACGCGGCAGAATATGCTATTTTCTCCCAAATTACCCACACGGTTCGTGGTATCCGCGCAAATGCCCCATCCTTCCACTGCTTCCGCCATTTCCACCACCTCCACCACTTCCGCCCGCATGTCGTCCCGCCGCCTGAGCCTGCTGCTCGCCGGCGGCGTGCTTGGTTTCCTGCTGCTCGCCATCGTTTTCGATCTCGCTTCCGGCCCCGGCTTCATTTTCCGGACGCTGCAAAACAGGCTTCCTCCCCAATGGTTCTACGCCATCTACGATCCGCCGCCGGGATACGTTCTGGCCCAATACCCCAACGGGCAATGGGATCTGATCGACGAAGCCGGCAAGCCGGTTCCCGACGCCAATCTCTACGTACAGGCGCCGGAAGGGGCCGCGATATGGATCAACGGCCGCAAGGCCGGCACCGTCGGCACCGGCAACAAACCCTTCGCGCATGAAATGCTGGACGGCCCTTATGTCGTCGAGGCCGTTCTGCCGCTGAACGATACGCTGGAACTGTACGCCCGCGGCGAGGGCCGTTTCGTCGCCGGGCCGCCGCGTTTTCGTTTTGAATCGAAACCGGAGCCCGATCATCTGTTGACGCTGACGCCGGATAAACAGCGCTTCTCCGCCCTGGCCGAGCAGCGCCTGCGGCAAAAACTGGCGTCCGCGTCCGTCGCGCCCGAAATGCTCGCCATGCCAGCGGGCAATTTCCTGATGGGCTGCGAAGCAACGGAACGCTTCCGGCCGGGTGACCTGGAAGAAGGCTGCACCGGCGGCCCGCAGCGCCGCGTCAGCTTGCCGGCATTCGAAATCGGCAGAACCGCCGTCACCTACGACGACTGGGACGCCTGCGCGCTCGACGGCGGCTGCGCCTACATTCCGCCCAGCCCATGGCAATCCGGCCACTACGGATTCGGAGAAAAAGCCTCACGCGGCGACCGTGCGGTCGCGTTCGTTTCCTGGCGGGACATCACGGAACAATACCTGCCCTGGCTGAACCGGAAAACGGGCAGGCACTACCGCCTTCCCAGCGAAGCCGAATGGGAATATGCGGCACGCCGCGCCCTGGAGTCCCCGGAAGAACAGCCATCCTACGAGTTGTATAGCCAGGTGCTGGAATGGGTGGAGGATTGCCGGGAACCGGAGCCGGGATTGCAGCCCCCTTCGGATACCGGTTCGTGCGCGCGGCGCGTGGTGCGTGGCGGCGGAACCTTCATGCCGCTGTCCGAAGCGAACGTCCACCGCCTGATCGGCCACCGCGGCGTCGGGGAAGAACCCGGCGACCGCCATTTTCTGCGGGTCAAGGGTTTCCGCATCGCCAGAACCCTGCCCTGACTCCATTCTCCCCGAACGGACACGAAACCCATGTTCTTCAATGCCGGAAAACCCTGTATCCATTTTTGCGCGCTGGCCGTGCTCGGCCTCATGGTCACGGCGGCACGGGCCGACGCGATGATCTACACGCCGGCGGAAGAAACCGTGCGCAAACGCATGCAAGACAGCAACGCATTCGACGAGGCGGACCAGTTCTGCCTCGGCAAAAAGCAATACGATTCATGCGCGATGCCGGAGGCGCTGATCGACGGCGGCGAGGGAGTATGCGCGCGCCGTCCGGCGTTTGAATACCGCCAGGATTTGTCGCCGTCGCGCGAATTCATTCCCGTCCAGCTGTTTTGCCTCGGCAGGGGGTTTCGGATCGTCGATAATCCGTTCAAGGCGGAAGATATCCGCCGGCTGCAAGACGAAGGAATCGATACGGTAGAGCGCCCGCGTGGAGAAGCTCCAAGGTATTTGAAGAAAGGTTTCGCCGTCGTGCTGTCGGACATCGGCACCGTCGATTACAAACTCGTCGCCGCGTGCGAAGACAAAATCGCCAAGGCCGAACAGGAAGAGAAAAAGAACCTCTCGGTCGCCGCCCTGTGCCCGGAAATCAGCACTCCCGTCGTGGATGCCTATTGCCAGAACAAGAAGGAAGGCGACGCATGCACCGTGGCGGCGCAGACGCGCACGGGCACACGCCCTTATCCCGGCCGATGCAAAAACCAGCCCCTGGAACTCCAAAGGCCCAAATGGACGGGAGGCCAAGCCTACCCCATCCGCAACGAATTGCGCTGCGTTCCCCAAACCGTGGAACGGCACTTCAAAAAAGCCGCGACGCAGGAAAAGCTGAAACAGATGTTCAGATGATCCTGAAAGACCAGAACGCGAAGGAAAGAAATATCCCCGCCAGCGTGGAAGCGCCATTGCATGCCAGCGACGCCCACACTGCCCGCAATCCCTCTCCCGCCGACCGGAACAGCAGCAGCCGGTACAGCGCCGCTTCAACCAGCACCACCGCTGTCTCGATCCACGCCAGCGCCTGCCATGGCGATTCCGCGAACACCAGCATCGCCCGCCAGGCGAACGGATGCGTCACGCCGCTCGCCAGCAGGCCGATGCATGCCGCGTACCGCCAGGATCGCGGTTGCGGCTGGCGGCGATTGAACCGGAGCAGCAGGGGTATTTCGATCGCCCAGGTCAGCAGCAGGGCCAGCCATTGATCCATAAGCATGTGCGCCGGCACGGAAAAATACGCAAAAACGCGCAAAAGATGAGACTGAGCACGAGACTGCGCGCGGGGTTGCGTGCAATGACGGCATCCGCGCAACCGCCCGGCAAAAGGGACCGGGGTTCGGAGTTCATATAGAATGTCCTGTTTTTCCTCAAGGGCGGCGAAAAAACCGTGCCTGCCGCGCACCCGAAACGCATCTTACCTACAGACGAAACACCATGCACCCCACGCTCAACATCGCCGTCAAGGCCGCGCGCCGCGCCGCGCAACTCATCAACCGCGCCGCGCTCGATCTGTCGCTGCTCGAAGTGACCAGCAAACGCCAGAACGATTACGTCACCGAGGTCGACCGCGCGGCGGAAAACGTGATCATCGAAACCCTGCGCGAGACGTACCCCAATTACGCGATCCTTGCCGAAGAATCCGGGGTTTCCGGAACTTCCGGCGACGCCATCCCGGAATACCAGTGGATCATCGACCCGCTCGACGGCACGACGAATTTCATCCACGGCATGCCGCAATACGCGATTTCCATCGCCCTGGCGCAGCGCGGGCAGATCACGCAGGCGGTGGTTTTCGACCCGAACCGCAACGAACTGTTTACCGCCAGCAAGGGCAGCGGCGCCTTTCTCAACGACCGCCGCATCCGCGTTTCCCGATGCGCGCGCCTCTCCGACGCGCTGATCGGTACCGGCTTTCCATATCGCAACTTCGATCATATGGATGCCTACCTCTCCATCTTCCGCGAACTGTGCGAACAATCGTCCGGCATCCGCCGTCCCGGCGCCGCCGCGCTCGACCTGGCCTGGATCGCCTGCGGGCGGATGGACGGCTTCTGGGAATTCGGCCTGTCGCCGTGGGACATCGCCGCCGGTTCGCTGCTGATCACCGAAGCCGGCGGACTCGTTTCCGACCTTTCCGGCGAAGCGGACTATCTGAAATACGGCAACCTCATCGCCGGCACGCCGAAGGTGTTCGCGCCGCTCCTGAAAATCGTCGGCGCGCGGCGCAGCGCGGCACTGCCGGCATAGACGCCGCGGGTACCACTGACACCGGAAAAAAATGAACGACGCCCCGATCTCACGCACCGTCTTCTACATTTCCGACGGCACCGGCATCACCGCCGAAGCGCTCGGGCATAGTCTCCTGACACAGTTCGAGGGCGTGCGCTTCCGCCAGATCCGGATTCCCTTCGTCAATTCCACGGAAAAAGCGCGCGAGGCGGTGGTGCGGATCGTTGCCGAAAAAGAAAGAAGCGGCAGCCGGCCACTGGTATTCACCACGCTGGTTTCCCCCGAACTGACGGCGATCGTGCATAACGTCGACGCGCTGTGCCTGTCACTGATCGAAACCTTCGTCGCGCCGCTGGAAGCCGAACTCGGCGTGCGCTCGACGCACGCGATGGGCCGCTCGCACGGCCTGACCGACAGTTCCGACTACAAGAACCGGATCGAAGCGATCAACTACACCTTCGCCCACGACGACGGCGTTACCGACAGCGACCTGGAAGAAGCCGACGTGATCCTGGTCGGCGTCTCGCGCTGCGGCAAAACACCGACTTCGCTCTACCTGGCAATCCAGTTCGGCCTGAAGGCCGCGAATTTTCCGCTGATTCCGGAAGATTTCGAGCGCAACCAGCTACCCGGCGCGCTGAAGAACCACCGCCCCAAACTTTTCGGCCTGACGATCCAGCCCGAACGCCTGGCGCAGATCCGCGGGGAGCGCCGCCCCGCCAGCCATTACGCGTCGCTGGATAACTGCCGCTTCGAAGTGCGCGCGGCGGACACACTGCTGACACGCGAAGGCATCCGCGGGCTCGACTCGTCGACCACATCGATCGAGGAAATCTCGACCACGGTGATGCAGGAAATCCGGCTGGAGCGTGCGGCGTTCCGTTGAGCGCGACGACGCCCCTTATTTTCCATTCTATAAAAAATATAGATTCGCTACCGTAGAGAGTTTTACGGAATAATTATTTAACCGACTTTTCCATCGAGGAAGTTGACGGAACAATTGCCGCCTTCTGGATTCCCGCCTGCGCGGGAATGACGGGAGCGATAAGCGACCGTGAAGACCAGCAACGCTTCGGCCGCTTGGATGGTTGTATAACTTACGCAGGAAAGAAAAATTTTCCTCGTCATTCCCGCGCAGGCGGGAATCCAGGAAATTCCAACCCAAGCATCAGGCAATACGCCGAAGCCGGCCGCGCTCAATCCAGCTGCGGCAACGCTTCCAGCGCCTCGTGCGCCTCGAGCCAGCGCGCCTCGGCCTCCGCGATCGACGCCGCGAGCTCGGCCTGGCGCTTGAGCGTTCCCGCCAGTTCCGACTTGTTGTCTGCCGTGTACAGCGCCGGGTCGGCAAGCCGCGCCTCGACCTGTGCCTGTTCCCCATGCCAGCGTTCCAGCCGCTCTTCCAGCGTGGCGATTTCCTTCACCAGCGGACGGCGTCTGGCGAGCAGCGCCTGCCGTTCGCTGGCGGCCTGCGCGCGCGCCTGACGGCGTTCCTCCTTCGAACGCGCCTGCTCCGGCGGCGCGCCGTTGCCGCGCTCGCGGCGCGCGGCGAGCCAGGCGGCGTAATCGTCGAGATCGCCGTCGAACGGCGCCAGTCCGCCGTCGGCGACCAGAAGCAGCGTGTCGGCGGTGGTGGCGACCAGGTGCCGGTCGTGCGAGACGAGCACGACGCCGCCTTCGTATTCCTGCAAGGCCAGATTGAGCGCCTCGCGCATTTCCAGGTCGAGATGGTTGGTCGGCTCGTCCAGCAGCAGCAGATTCGGTTTGCGCCACAGGATCAGCGCCAGCGCCAGCCGCGATTTCTCGCCGCCGGAAAAGATCTCGACGTTCTGATGGACGCGGTCGCCGCGGAAATCGAAGCCGCCGAGAAAGTCGCGCAGGTCCTGCTCGCGCACGTCCGGCGCCAGCCGCGCCAGATGCCAGAGCGGCGATTCGTCGCCGCGCAGTTGTTCGAGCTGATGCTGCGCGAAATAGCCGAGTGCCAGCCCCTTCCCTTCCTGCCGCTCGCCCGCGAGCGGCGCCAGTTCCCCGGCGAGCAGCTTGACCAGCGTCGACTTGCCGGCGCCGTTCTTGCCCAGCAGGGCGACACGTTCGCCCGGACGCAGCGTCAGTTCGAGATTCCTCAGCAACGGCACGCCGTCGTACCCGGCGCTCGCCCCGGTCAGCGTGAGCAGCGGATCGGGCGCCGCCTCCGGCGCGGCGAAGCGGAACGTGAAAGGCGTGTCGACGTGCGCCGCGGTGATTCTCTCCATCCGCGCCAGGGCCTTGATGCGGCTTTGCGCCTGCCGCGCCTTCGTCGCCTTGGCGCGGAAACGCTCGACGAAGCGCGACAGATGCGCGATCTCGCGCTGCTGTTTGACGAAGAGCGCCTGCTGCAACGCCAGTTGCGCCGCGCGCTGTTCCTCGAAAGCGGAGTAATTGCCGCTGTAGCGCTTCATCGCGCCGTTCTCGATGTGCAGGATCTGGTCGACGATGGCATCGAGAAAATCGCGGTCGTGAGAAATCAACAGCAGCGTGCCGCGATAGTTTTTCAGCCAGCCTTCGAGCCAGAGCACGGCGTCGAGGTCGAGGTGGTTGGTCGGCTCGTCCAGAAGCAGCAGGTCGGAGCGGCACATCAGCGCCCGCGCCAGATTCAGGCGCACCCGCCAGCCCCCGGAAAATTCGGCGACGGCGCGGCCGCAGTCGGCATTGGAAAATCCCAGGCCGTGCAGCAATTCCGCCGCCCGCGCGCGCGCCGAATAGGCGTCGATCTCGGCCAGGCGGGCGTGCAGCGCGGCGATTTTCTCACCCACTCGCTCGCCTTCCTGTCCGCTGTTTTCGTGCGCACGCCTGTCGTGTTCCTCGTGTTCTACCTCCGCCTGCGCCAGCGCGCGTTCCAGCGCGCGCAGCTCGGTATCGCCGTCGAGCACGAATTCGAGCGCGGGCAGCGACAACGCCGGCGTTTCCTGGGCGACGTGGGCAATCGTCCACTGCGGCGGCACTTCGAGCGCGCCGGCTTCGGGTTCCAGGGCGCCGGAAAACAGCGCGAAAAAAGAAGATTTTCCGCTGCCGTTGGCGCCGGTCAGGCCCGCCTTAGCACCTGGGCCGATTTGCAGCGATGCCGCGTCGATCAGGCGTTCCTTGCCGCGGACAAGGCAGAGTTGGCGTAAAACGATCATGAAACGTTGGATGATGCCGTGAAAAAACCGTCTATTTTACGCACATGGTAAAGTTCGCCTGATTTTCCTCCGTTCCCTTTTCCTATCCTCGCCGTATTCGCCATGCGAAGACGGAACGGCGGACCGGAACGGCCACTCATTGAAACGATCATTGAAATTTCCCGACCCCTGCGGCAAAAAATAAGGCACGCATGAACATCCCACCGGCGAGCGCGGTTGCGCGGATTACGCTCAGACTACTGCTGAGCGGCTTGTTCTGTTTCCATTCCCTCGCCGGCGCGCAGGATGCCGGCAATGAACCGGGGAACGGGAACGCCAGTGAAACGGACATCGCCGCGGAACAGCCCGCCGCGGAAGTTCTGCGCCGCGAAATCGAGAGAGATACCCGGGAAGAAGCGGCGCGGGAATTCAAGGAAGAAAGCACGGAAAGCGCGGAGCGCGCGGCGGCAACGGACGCTGCGGATACCGCTGCCGATGCCGTCGATACCGCCGATACCACCGCCAATGCCACCACCAGCGACGGCACCGAATCCACCACCGAATTCACCACCGAAGCCGCTGCCGATGAAACCGCCGCCCTGCCGGACGACGCCCTGCTGCTCGAACGGGCACGCGAACTGCGCCAGCAGGCCGAAGCCGACGAAGCCGCCGCGCATCGTTCCTTTGCCGAGGAAGAAGCGCGCTGTTACCGGAAATTTTTCGTCAACGACTGCCTGAATTCCGCCAAAAGCCGGCGCATCGACCAGGTCAACGCCGCCAAGGCGCTCGATCTCGAAGGCCGGCGTATCGAACGCGAGGTGAAGCGGCGCGAGGTCGAGGCGCGCAAGGCTGAACGCGAGGCGGAATCGAAGACGCGCGAGGCCGATCTGGCGGCGCAGGGCGAAGTGTTCCGCGCCGAGCAGGCGCGCCGGGAAGCGGAACGGGAGCGACGGCTCGCCGAAAAAGCGCGGCAGGCCGAAGAATTCCGCAAACGCAATGCCGAGGAAGAAGAGAAGCGGCGGCAGAAAATGGCGGACCGCGCCCGGCGCGACGCCGAGCGCGAAGCGAAAAAAGCGGAAGAAGAACGCAAAAAGGCCGAAGCGCCGCTGCCGTAAACCGCCGGAGACCACGGGGCCGATCATCCCTGAACGCTTGCGGCACAGGCTCCATCCCGCCGCGCAAAATATCAATGTCATCAATGCTCAGGCAGGCGCAAATCCGCCCGTGTACTGGAAAGCGGAGCATTTTTAGCGGATAATCGTTCCCTTTTACCATAGGTCAGCGCTGTGTCCGTCGCCGAACATTCCACTTTGAATCCCGCTTCGAATTCAACTCCGAACCCCACTCCGAATTCCACCCCGAGTTCCGCTCCGGCGTCTTCCCTGCCGCCCCTCACCAACGCGCTGACGAACGTCATCCGCGCGCTGGCGATGGATGCGGTGCAAAAGGCCAATTCGGGACACCCCGGCATGCCGATGGGCATGGCCGAAATCGCCGAAGTCCTGTGGCGGCGGCACCTGCGCCACAATCCGGCCAATCCCGCCTGGCCCAACCGCGACCGTTTCGTCCTGTCACACGGCCACGGCTCGATGCTGCTCTATGTGCTCCTGCACCTGACCGGCTACGATCTTTCCCTCGACGATCTGAAAAAATTCCGCCAACTGCACAGCAAAACGCCCGGCCACCCGGAATTCGGCATCACGCCGGGCGTGGAAACGACCACCGGCCCGCTCGGACAGGGCATCGCCAACGCGGTGGGCATGGCGATCGCGGAAAAGGCGCTGGCCGCCGAATTCAACCGTCCGGAACACGAGATCGTCGACCACCACACTTACGTGTTCCTCGGCGACGGTTGCCTGATGGAAGGTATTTCGCACGAAGCCTGTTCGCTCGCCGGAACGCTGGGACTGGGCAAGCTGATCGTCTTCTATGACGACAATGGAATTTCGATCGACGGCGATGTTTCCGGCTGGTTCACCGACAACACGCCGCAACGCTTCGCCTCCTACGGCTGGCAGGTGATTCCCAACGTCGACGGCCACGACGGCCAGGCCGTCGAACAGGCGCTGCTGCTGGCGCGCGCTGAAACCGGGCGGCCGACGCTGATCTGCTGCCGCACGACGATCGGCATGGGCGCGCCGAACAAGGCCGGCAGCGCCGACGTGCATGGAGCTCCGTTGGGCGCGGCGGAAATCGCCGCGGCGCGCGAAGCACTGGAATGGCCGCACGATCCGTTCGTGATCCCCGACGCGGTGTACGCTTCCTGGGACGCCCGCGTGCGCGGGCAGGCGTTTGAACAGCATTGGCGCGAGCGCTTCGATGCCTATGCGAAACAATTCCCCGATCTCGCCGCCGAGTTCGAGCGGCGCATTCGCGGCGACCTGCCCGCGTCCTGGCAGGAAAAAACCCGGGCGCTGCTGGATGAAACCGTCGCGAAGAAGGAAACCATCGCGACCCGCAAGGCTTCCCAGAACGCAATCGCCGCGCTGGCGCCGCTGCTGCCGGAACTGGTCGGCGGCTCCGCCGATCTCGCCGGTTCCAATCTGACGCTGTGGCCGCAGGCGCGGGCAATCACCGCCGAAACCGGGAAAAAGAATGGGGAGAGCAACGCCGGACAGGACCGTGGTAACTATCTTTATTATGGTGTGCGCGAATTCGGCATGTCGGCGATTGCCAACGGGCTGGCGCTGCACGGCGGCCTGATTCCGTTTACCGCCACTTTCCTCACCTTTTCCGACTATGCGCGCAACGCGCTGCGCATGGCGGCGCTGATGAAGGTGCGCAATATTTTCGTCTACACGCACGACTCGATCGGGCTGGGCGAGGACGGGCCGACGCACCAGCCGGTCGAACACGTGGCCAGCCTGCGCCTGATTCCGGGGCTGGATGTCTGGCGTCCGTGCGACACGGTGGAATCGTTCGCCGCCTGGCGCGCCGCGCTGGAGCGCCGCGACGGGCCGACCTGCCTCGTCTTCTCGCGCCAGAACCTGCCGTTCCAGGAGCGCGACGCGGCACGGACCGCGGCCGTCGCGCGCGGCGGCTACGTACTCGCCGACGCCGGTAATACGAAGGAGGCAAAGGCCGTCATCATCGCCACCGGCTCCGAGGTCGCGCTGGCGCTCGGCGCGCAAAAACTGCTGGCGGAAGAAGGAATCGCCGTCCGCGTCGTCTCGATGCCCTCGACCGATGTCTTCGACCGCCAGGACGCGGACTACCGCGCCTCCGTGCTGCCGCGCGGCGTGCCGCGCGTCGCCGTGGAAGCGGGCGTGAGCGATTTCTGGCACAAGTACGTCGGCGGATCGGGCGACTACTTCGAGCGTTCCGGCGCCGTGGTCGGCCTCGACCGCTTCGGCGAATCCGCCCCGGCGGGAGAACTGTTCAAACTATTCGGCTTCACGGCGGAACATGTGGCCGCCACGGTGAAATCGGTTTTGTAACCCTTTGCAACGACCTTGCATCAACATTCCGAGGAGAGATTCATGAGCATCAAAGTCGCCATCAACGGCTACGGCCGCATCGGCCGCAACATCCTGCGCGCGCTGTACGAATACGGACGCACCAAGGAAATCCAGATCGTCGCGATTAACGATCTGGGCGATGCGAAAACCAACGCCCACCTCACGCGCTACGACACCGCGCACGGCAAGTTCAACGGCACGGTCGAGGTCGACGGCGACGCGATGGTCGTCAACGGCGACCGCATCCGCGTGCTCGCCTGCCGCAACCCGGCGGAACTGCCGTGGAAGGAACTCGGCGTCGACGTGGTCTACGAATGCACCGGGCTGTTCACGAGCAAGGAAAAGGCCGGCGCGCACATCGCCGCCGGCGCGAAAAAGGTCATCATCTCCGCGCCGGGCGGCAAGGACGTCGACGCCACCGTCGTTTACGGCGTCAACACCAACGTTCTGAAAGCGGGCGACACGGTCATCTCCAACGCCTCGTGCACCACCAACTGCCTGGCGCCGGTGGTACAGCCGCTGCATGAAAAGATCGGCGTCAAGCACGGCCTGATGACGACGATCCACGCCTATACCAACGACCAGGTGCTGACCGACGTCTATCACTCTGACCTGCGCCGCGCCCGCTCCGCGACGATGAGCATGATCCCGACCAAGACCGGCGCCGCCGCCGTCGGCCTCGTGCTGCCGGAACTGAACGGCAAGCTCGACGGCTTCGCGATGCGCGTGCCGACGATCAACGTCTCCGTCGTCGATCTGACCTTCACCGCGGCGCGCGACACCAGCGTCGAGGAGGTCAACGCGATACTCAAGGAAGCCTCCGAAGGCCGTTTGAAAGGCATCCTCGCGTACAACACCGAGCCACTGGTATCGATCGACTTCAACCACAACCCGCATTCGTCGATCTTCGATTCCACGCAAACCCGCGTCATCGGCGGCACGCTGGTCAAGGTACTGTCGTGGTACGACAACGAATGGGGCTTCTCCAATCGCATGCTCGACACCACCGTGGCGCTGATGAACGCGAAGTGAAAGTGATAAAGACGGCAACACTTACTTTCCAATTTTAGCAAAATATTGAATGACGGAAACCGGCTACAGTAGCTGGTTTCCGTTTTTTATTATTATTTAAAACTGGAATTCGGGGTTTGAACCGCGATATTGTTCATCCCACAGTTTCCCGTTTGTTTCCTGCCCTTTATTTCCTGCAATTTCCTACCCTTTCCCGCTATTCTCAAGAGTCATCTCTATCGTCAGGAGGAACCACCATGGAATTCAAGAAACTGACCGATCTCGACGTGCGCGGCAAACGCGTTTTCATCCGCGCCGATCTGAACGTGCCGCAGGACGACGCCGGCAACGTCACCGAGGACACTCGCATCCGCGCCGCGCTGCCGGGCATCCGCTATTGCCTGGAACACGGGGCAGCCGTAATGGTGACTTCGCACCTGGGCCGTCCGACCGAAGGCGAAACGCGCCCGGAAGACAGCCTCGCACCGGTCGGGGCACGCCTTGCCGAACTGCTCGGGCAGCCGGTTCCGCTGGTGAAGAACTGGGTGGAAGAAGGCGTCGACGTCGCGCCGGGCCAGGTCGTGCTGCTGGAAAACTGCCGCTGCAACAAGGGCGAGAAAAAATCCGACGACACGCTGGCGCAGAAAATGGCCGCGCTGTGCGATATCTGGGTGCATGACGCCTTCGGTACCGCGCACCGCGCCGAGGCCACCACCTACGGCATGGGAAAATACGCCAAGGTCGCCTGCGCCGGCCCCTGCGTCGCCTCCGAACTCGAAGCGCTCGGCGCCGCGCTGGCAACCCCGAAACGGCCGCTGCTCGCCATCGTCGGCGGCTCCAAGGTTTCGACCAAGCTCACCGTGCTCGAAAGCCTCGCCGCCAAGGTCGACCAGTTGATCGTCGGCGGCGGCATCGCCAACACGTTCCTGCTCGCCGCCGGCAAGAAAATCGGGCGTTCGCTCGCCGAAGCCGATCTCGTCGACGACGCGAAAAAGGTCATGGAAAAAGCGCATGTGCCGCTGCCGATCGACGTCATCGTCGCTGGAGAATGCTCCGCGAGCGCGGCGGCCACGGTAAAGAATATCGACGACATCGCCGACGACGACATGATCCTCGACATCGGCCCGCAATCCTCCGCCGCGCTGGCGCAACTGATCCAGAACGCCGGCACCATCGTCTGGAACGGCCCGGTCGGCGTCTTCGAACTGGAGCCCTTCGCGCGCGGCACCGAGACGCTCGCCCAGGCCATCGCCGGAAGCCAGGCGTTTTCGCTCGCCGGCGGCGGCGACACCGTCGCCGCGATCGCCAAATTCGGCATTCACGACAAGGTCAACTACATCTCGACCGCGGGCGGCGCATTCCTCGAATTCCTCGAAGGCAAGAAATTGCCCGCCGTCGATATCCTGGAGCAGCGCGCGCGGGACTGAGCGAATTGAACGCCCGTATTGAAAAACAGCGGAATGCAAAAACGGGCCGGATGAACATGAATTTCATCCGGCCTGCGCACATTCTCCCCACAATAACCTTCTACCTCTCTGGAATCCAGAATGAAGCTGAAGCTCGAGTATCCCCCGACGCCTGAATTCGGCGCGCTGCATGCAAAAACCATTGTTTCCGCCACGCAGGAGATTCACGGAAAAACCCTCGACTATTCCGCCGAATCGATGAAAGTCGTCGATGAAATCATTTTAAATTTCAGAAATGAAGGAATCAGCGCGGAACGGATTCCGAGCACCGTCTTCCGCTTCGGTTGCTACGCGGGAGAAGTGATCATCCGCCAGCGCATCGCCGCATGGGTGGATCCCAAGCTTTTTGTGGGAGAAAACGAACTTCAGTATTTTCCCTTCATGGTGGTGAGATTTCCGGACCGGCATATCTGGAACCCCATAATGAAAGCTTTCGCCATGATGGAAAACGGCAGCGGAGACAGCCTTGAATTTTCCTGCAGCGCGGAATTGCTCAGATCCGAGGCATTCGTTTGATTTTTATTCGGCAGGCCTGGCAGGCCTTCGCCCGGAACGCGACATCCGGAGAAATTGATTTATGACCACTCCCATTCTGGCTGGGAAAGCGAAATTCAAAGACGACGTTCAATTCGCATTTCCCGCCGATTTTTGCTGTAACTGCGGGAAGAAAACCGACATCGAACGCACTGAACAAGATACGAAGGTAACGACATACCTGTTCGGAGGGGGAACGGAAATCACTTTCAAGTTTCCACTGCCGTTCTGCAGGGAATGCATACCTTCCTCGAAAAGAAGACCCAAGAACATCTTTCACCGGATTCTCGTCTTTCTTGTTCTCTTTGGCGCCGTGGCGCTCGCATTGATCGTCAGTGAGCTTTTCATTCCTCAAGGCACGGTGATAAGCGAACACCTCGTACCCATATCGCTTGTCGCTTCCCTCTCATTCACCATCATATGGATTTCGCTCAACCGCCCTAAAGGAAAGCAGACCAGTTACTTTCAGCCCGTGAGAATCAGAAAACTGAAGCGGGAGTTCATTTCGGGAGACATCACGAAAATCGTATTCTCATTCACGAATAAAGCGTACGAGCGCGCGTTTTCCGCGAAAAACAAAGAAGCCGTTTCGACCGGTACCGTAGGCATCGACAAAAACTAACCGCCGCCTCGAACCGTGCGGGACGGGGCCGTCAGCAAGATGAGGGATTAAAAAGCTTTTATGAGCAAATTTCTGTGGCTTCCGTTTCTGACACTGCTGATGCTGGCAATGTGCCCCGCCACCGCGGGCAACGATCCTCCATCGGAAAACGGCACGAAATACGGCAAGACCCTGATCGCCGAATTCACCGTGCCGGCTGCGACCATCGATAAATTCAACAGGCACATTTCCGACAAAACGACGAAGAAGACCATCTGGAACAGCGATTCCTGGGCGAGTCCGTTGACCCCTGTCACCTGGAAGAACGGCCCTTACCGCCTGGTGGTCACCCTGACCGGGAAGGCGCTGCACGACGGCGATGTAAAGGGAACCTGGTTTGCCGGCTGGGGCGACGAACACGGAGCCTCCACCACCAATCCGCTGCCGGAATTCAGTAAACGGGGGGTAAAGCAGGGCGAAAGCATATCGCTGACCGTCGGTCTTGCGGCCACCGCCCTGTCGGAAGACAAACCGCTCGCGGCGGTGCTCACGCCGCTGTCGCTCGACAACTTCAGGATCGAATCCGCCCGTGTCCAGATCTGGGCCGGCGTGGGAGATTTCGTTCCGAGCCGGAACAATGTGCCGTTCCTCGCCACCGCCGCATTGTCTCCTCTCCTGATCTTCGCGCTATGGTGGTTCTGGCTTCGTCCGACCGTTGCGAAAACGGTCAGAACCTCCCCCACGCTTTCGCCGGGACTGGCGAACGGCCCGCAAACCGGTGCGCATGCCGCGCGGAGTAACAACGCCTCGGAACGAAACCCAGTGGCGGAAGAGAACGCGCATCAAAGATCCGCGCCGGTGGTTTCGTATCGGGAAGCGTTCAAACGCATCGTCCCCCTGGTCAGGAGCAGCGAGGCGGGAGCTCCGGCATCGCCGGAGACGGAAAAGCACGATATCTCCGCCACGACCGCGGCAAACGGCATGTCCGCCGCCATCCGCGAGGGAGAATTGCCGATCATGCGCACCGCCGGCGATCTTGTCGTCACGTATACTGAAGATCTCGGAGACCGTTTCCGCTACATCTCCGAAAAACGCATGCAGGCATTCGGTCTTACCGCCGACACGCTGCACGATCTCGCCCTCCGGAACCTTGCCGCGCGGGTGGGCGGCAATATCCGGCTGCATGGAGAATCGCCGCGCTACATGATCACCTGCGGCGGCAACTTCGAGGCGGCACTGCTGCTGTACGACAAATTATGGGATTCGCTCGCGGACAAGCTCCCGGGAAAACCCATGGCGGCAATCCCCTCCCACGATCAGCTTTTCGTTACCGGCTCGGACTGGGAGGACGCTTACCGCTTTCTTCATGAACGCGCCCAGCAAAAACCCGCCGACGAGCGCCTCGCCGTATCGAGAACGGTGTTCATCCGGAAAAACGGCCGCTGGGTCGAAACGCGGGGCGCGCTCTGAAACGCTCTGAAACACTCCGGGCATACTTTTTCCAAGCCCCCCGGCCGTTTCTTCACTTATTGAACGTTTCTTCCACGCTGTCGTACCACGCAAAGTAGCTCGAGGCACCTTCTCTGCCCGAAGCGACCAGCGCCTTTTTCCTTTCGTCGGACAGGCCAAAATCAGTGGTCTTGACGCCCAGGGTATCGATATACACGGTGCGCGCCCAGTCGTCGCTGTGCAGGTGTGTGTTCTGCTGCGCTTCCAGATAGACCGCCACGAGCGATTTCGTATAGTCGAGACAATCGTCGATCGCTTTGTGCGGCGGCTCGTCGTGGTCGTGGAACACTGAAATTTCTTCCTTGGTGTCGAGCCTGAAACCGAGCGTTTCCTTGTTATAGACGTAGCTGGAAATGGGCAATGCCGAGGGCGGCGCCGAGGATGGCGTCGAAGGCGACCCGCCGTCCGTTCCCCGGGCTTCCCGCAGCATGTTCAACTGCGCATTTATTTTTTCGTAATATTCCGGCTCGCGGAAATTGCCCGTATCGAGGTATTTTTTCCGGTCGAAAAGCTTGACCGGATAGTTGTCGAGCACGCCGCCGTCGACGTACACATCGTTCTTCGCTCCACGGCGCTTGGCGGTGAAAAACAGCGGAATGGACATCGAGATTCTGACTGCGTCGGCGATGCGCATATCCGGCGTATGCTCCGCCGAGAAAATCTCGGCAAACGACGTCGACAGATTGGTCCCCATGAAATACAGGGACTTGAATCCCCGGCCTTCCTTCATCGCCTCGACATCGGCAAACGTCGATTTGGCGCTTCCCGTTTTCCGTTCGATCAATTCCTCGATCCAGCGCTGAAAATAATCTCCCTTGTACCAGCCGAACTGATCCAGCAGCCGCCACAGGTTACGTACCACGCCCCACGAATTGTCCTTGAATTTGTTGAAATCCAGCGCCCAGAGAATCTCCCGGGTTTCGTCACGGGAAAAACCGAGGCCGAGCAGAATGGCGTTGATCGCACCGGCGGAGGTTCCGCCGATTCTCCGGATATTCCGGAGAATGCCTTTATCCTCGAGCACTTCCAGCGCGCCGAGATAAGCGATTCCCTTGACGCCGCCGCCCTCGAAAACCAGGTTGCGAAAATGATAGTCCATGACGCCTCCTCGCTTGCGGTTTGTTGTGGTTTATTGCCCGGCCGGACCGTCGGCCCGGCCCCATTTCCGGACGAGTGTCTCTCCCGGGGAAGTCGGCCTCGATGCGCTATTTTTTCCGCAGAAAAAACTCGAACACGCCGCCGTTCTCACTGCTGGCCAGCAGCGCATTCCCGGTCTGCTTCGAAAACGCCGCGAAATCCTGCACGGCGCCAAGATCGGTGGCGAGAATACGCAGAACCTCCCCGGATTGCATCTCGGCCAGCGCTTTCTTCGTGCGCAGTATCGGCAACGGGCATTTGAGTCCCGTGGCGTCGAGTTCGCGGGAACATTCGATGTCGGGCATGATCTCCTCCATGACAAAAGCCGGCGATTTTAACGGAACGCCGGATCAATGGGATGCATCGGCGAACGGCAGCCCCCCGGAGCGCCGTTCTTTTTCGTTCTCGTCGAGTTCTTTCCTCAGTTCGCGCATCCGCGCATCGACGATCGAACGTTCGTAGAAATTGCCGTCGCGGGCGCTCTGCGCCAGTCGCAACTGTTCGATCGCCGCCGGCAGAAGCCCCTGCCGATAGGCCATCTCGGCCAGCGCACGGTGCTGTTGCAGTTCGTGTCCAAGCGCGGCATGCGCCTTGGCCGCCAGTTCGTAAAGACGGAAATCCTGGCTGTAAAGCAATTGCTGCGATTCGATGAATTCCAGCGCTGCCGCCGCTTTTTTATCGTCCAGCAGCGCCTCGGCATAGCCGTAGATCAGCGCATGCGCCTGCGGATAACGTTGCAGCGCCGCGCGGTAGAGCACCTGCGCGCCGGCGGCACGAACCTGGGCCGCCAGATGGTCGATCATCGGCGAGGCGGCTTTCCCGCGGTTCAGCCAGTCCAGTTCCTTTTGCGCGGCGGTGTAGTTTTTTTCGCGCCAGTACGTATAGGCGATTCCGTAATGTAGCGCCACCTCGGAAGAAAATTTCTTGTCGCGCAACGCCGTCTCGAAAGCGGCGCGCGCTTCCTGCGGCGACGCCTGTTGCGCGCGCAGCTTGGCACGGATCAGATGGAAATCGAGGCTGTCCGGAACCTGGCGATAAGACGTGTTGCGCACCCGATTCTGCATGTCGGAGATCCGTTCGACGGTCAACGGGTGGGTGCGCAGATAAACGGGGGCGTTATTCTCATAAACGCGGGTGGCTTTCTGCAGGCGCGCAAAAAAGTCGCCCATCCCGCGCGGATCGAATCCCGCCTTTTCCAGGGTTTCATAACCGAAGCGGTCAGCCTCGCGCTCGAAATCGCGCGAAAATGCCAATTGCGACTGCACCGTCGCCGCACCGATCGCGGTGACGCCGGCACCGGCCAGTTCGGCATTGGAACGCGCCGCCAGTAGCGCGACACCCATCGCGACCATGTTCAACAGGGATTGCTGCTTGGCAAGCGCGATCTGGCGCGCCAGATGGTGCTGCGTCACGTGCGAGATTTCGTGCGCCATCACTCCGGCCAGTTCGGATTCGTTTTCCGCCGCGAGCAGGGTGCCGCTGTTGATTCCGATATAGCCGCCGAACATCGCAAAGGCATTGACCGCCGAATCGCGCAGTGCGAAGAAATAAAAATTCCCGGTCGGATCGGGGCTTGCCGCCACCAGGCGCTGCCCCAGTTGATTGACGTAATCGCCGATTTCCGGATCGTCGATGTAGGCGCGCTCATTGAGCATGATGTCGTTCATCAGGCTACGGCCGATTTTCTGCTCCATCTGTGGCGACAGTTCCGCCCGCGCCGATTCGCCGAGGTCGGGCAATCCATCGGCAAGCCCGGGGAGCGGCGCCAGGATCAGCGACAGGGAAAGTAGGGATGCCAACAGACGGTGGAAAAACATACGCGGGAAAGATGCGGAAGACAAAATGGATGGAATGGCGGCGGGATGGTGGAATGGCGGAAAACACGGCCCATCGGCAGCGGAAACGGAGGACGAGTGGGGGACGAGTGGAGAACAAATCCGGAATGCTATGATACTCCACTCTTTTTTCACCGCGTCCCGCACCGTTTTTTCCGTCCATTCCGGTTTTCCGGAGTTGTCTCGTTTTTTTCGTCTCCACCTTTCATTCACGGACTCCGCCATGTCTTCTTCCTCCAACCCGCTCACCCATTTCGATGCCGCCGGTCAGGCGCATATGGTCGATGTCGGGGAAAAAGCGGAAACCGACCGCCTGGCGCGCGCCGGCGGCAGCATTACCATGCACCCCGACACGCTGGCCCTGATCGCCGCCGGTTCGGCGAAAAAAGGCGACGTGCTCGGGGTCGCGCGCATCGCCGCGATTCAGGGCGCCAAACGCTGTTCCGAACTGATTCCGCTGTGCCATCCGGTTGCCCTGACGAGGATCGCGGTCGAATTCACGATCGACGCCGAAGCGAATACCGTGCATTGCGAGGCCACCGCCGAGTGCCGGGGCCGTACCGGCGTGGAAATGGAGGCTCTGACCGCCGTCAGCGTCGGGCTGCTGACGATTTACGACATGTGCAAGGCGGTCGATCGGGGCATGTGCATTACCGAAGTCCGGCTGCTCGAAAAACGCGGCGGGAAATCGGGTACCTGGCTGGCGCCGGAATAAAAACCCCGCCACCGGACAACCCACTACCACCCCCTTCGCCTTCAAGCGCGGCGGGGCCGTACGGTTCGCTATCCCGGTCGATATCCCGGTCGATATCCCGGCCGCCATCCCAGCGGATATCTGAACCGAAAATGTTCTCCCTGTCTAATCACATATATATCGCGGTAATCCCAGGATAAAGTTACGGAAAAGTCGACAAAAAAACCCGCCTTGCGGCGGGTTTTCTTGACACAATGGGATGTCTAATTATGCTCTTTGGATATTTGATGCTTGCTTCCCTTTGGGGCCTTGCGTTATATCGAACGACACTTTTTCACCTTCCTTCAGGCTTTTGAAGCCCGACATGGTGATAGCGGAAAAGTGAGCGAACAAATCTTCACTGCCGTCATCGGGCGTAATGAAGCCAAAACCCTTCGCATCGTTGAACCATTTGACCGTACCTGTTGCCATTGCTAAATCCTTGAAAATAAACTTGAACACGGGCATGTGCCCGACTGCTTTACTGCTTGTGGTGTTTGGGGTTCAAATCGGCCAACGGCTCCAAAAGAAGTTGCGAGAGCTTTGTTTGAAACCAAACACCGACACTATTACGCGACTTTGACCCATGCGTCAAGCATTACGTGCAATATGGGGCAATTTTTTTACCTGATTACAACAGCCGGTGTCATGATCTTGTCCAGAAAGTTCGCCGACAGGGTTGCACATTGAGCGTCACTGTTTAGAATCTTTTTCATGACTACCCGGGAACAGGACACATCCACCCTACTCACGCAACGCCCACGGACGGCCCCACCGCCGCTATATACCGTAGTGCTGTTGAACGACGATTACACGCCGATGGACTTCGTTATCGCCGTGCTGGAAAAATTTTTTGGCAAGGACAAAGAACAAGCGACGCGGATCATGCTCAAAGTCCACATCGAAGGTCGCGGCGTATGTGGAATTTATCCGCGCGACATCGCATCGACGAAAGTCGCCCAGGTCGCGACTTTCGCCCGCGAACACCAGCACCCGTTGGCCTGCGTAATGGAGGAAAATTAAATATGTTTGCCCAGGAACTGGAACACAGCCTGCACCGGGCGTTTGTCGAGGCGCAGCAGAAGCGCCACGAATTGATCACCGTTGAACATTTGCTGCTGGCGTTGCTGGACGACACGTCCGCGGCCGAGGCGTTGCGCGCCTGTGGCTGCCATGTCGAAACCCTGCGTGTCGATCTGACCCGTTTCATCACCGAGCATTCGCCACCCGCGACCGGCGCCTACGATATCGAGGCACAGCCGACGCTGGGCTTTCAACGCGTGATCCAGCGCGCCATCCTGCACGTGCAGTCGGCCGGCAAGAAAGAAGTGAACGGCGCCAACGTCCTTGTCGCGATCTATGGCGAAAAGGATTCGCATGCCGTCTATTACCTGCAAAAACAGGGAATTACCCGGCTCGATATCGTCAATTACATTTCGCACGGAATCGGCAAGGCGGCGTCGAAGCCCGCCACGGATGGAGCCCCTCCC
>JAVBTC010000176.1:0-15054 GCA_031556405.1 Rhodocyclaceae bacterium | reverse complement strand
GCATCGGCGGCGGCGCACAGCGCGCCGGGCTGCCGCCGGACGATGCGCTCACCGCTTTTCTCGCCTATATCGGCAACGCGCCCCTGGTCGCCTATCACGCGCAGTTCGACCAGACGATGATCTCCCGCGCGCTGCACGAATTCCTCGGCATCCGGTTCAAGCATCCATGGATCGACCTGGCCTGGGTCATGCCCGAGCTGTACAAGGAAAAAATCGAGATCCAGACCGGTCTCGACGACTGGCTGCACCTGTTCGGAATCGAGAACATCCAGCGCCACAACGCCGTCTCCGACGCCTACGCCACCGCCAAGCTGCTGCAGGTCGCCATTGCCCGCGCCGCCACGCTCGGCTTTCCGTCGCCGCAGAGCCTGATCGAAGTCGAAAAACTGCGGCGCTGGCTGCGGCGGGTGTAGCACTGAACACTGCCCGGCAGCGGCGCACTTTCCGCCCGGTGCTTTCGCCCCGGTCAATATCCCCCGTACTGCAACAACGCATCGAGCCGCTTCGGCGAATAGCCGTTCAGCCGTTTGTCGCCGACCAGGATCACGGGCACGCCGCGCGCCCCGAGTTGCCGGAATTCCTCGCGCGCGGCAGCCGATGCATCGATATCGAGTTCCGTATATTCCACGCCGCGCCGGGCAAGATGACTCTTCGCCTGCTTGCAGTAAACACAGGTCCTCGTCACGTAAATCCATACCCGCGCTTTTTCCACCGTTGCCGGGGAAGTGCTGCCGCTCCTGGCTGCACCGTTGTTGGCGCCAACCGTGGTTCTGCCGTCTCCGGCGCCCGTGCTGGACGCCGCCGGCGCAGGTTTGGGCACGGGCGGCGGTAACGGCGGCTCCGGCAGTATTTCGACCTTGCCGGCGACGGCGCCGGCCGGAGGCTGATCGGAATAATGGACGCGGCCCTCCTTGTCCGTCCATTTGCGGATCTCGGCGTGCACCGTCCCGATCCACAGCCCTGTCAGCGCCAACACTGCAAATTTCGCGATTTCCCGCAACAAACGAAATTTCATGGATGCTTTCTTGCTTCGAATAAACGATCCGGCAATTCTACCCATGCCGGAACGGTTATTCGCTTTTTTTACGCGCCCCCCGTGGCACACGCGCCAACAGTGCCCTCCGGGCGTGCCCGCAACCCGAATTTCCGCAAACGAACCGGCATATAATCCCAAGCCATGCCCAGCCATCCTTTCTCACAGCGCCTGCAGCGTTATTACCTGCGTTACACCGCCGGTTTCGCCGTATTCGTCCTGTTTCTGAGCGTGCTCGAACACCTCGGCATGCCGCCGCGCTGGATCGGCTACGCCTTCCTGCTGTTCACCATCATCCTCTACGCCGCGATCGGCATCGCCAGCCGCACGTCCAGCGTTTCCGAATATTACGTCGCCGGGCGGCGCGTGCCGGCATTGTTCAACGGCATGGCCGTCGCCGCCGACTGGATGAGCGCCGCGTCGTTCATCGGGCTGGCCGGGATGCTCTATCTCTACGGCTACCAGGCGCTCGCCTACGTCATGGGCTGGACCGGCGGCTACGTGCTGATCGCGCTGCTGCTCGCCCCTTACCTGCGCAAATTCGGGCGCTATACGATTCCCGATTTTCTCGCCGCGCGCTATGGCGGCAACGCGGTGCGGCTGATCGGAGCCTTTGCCGCGATTCTCGCTTCCTTCGTCTATGTCGTCGCGCAGATTTACGGCGTCGGGCTGATTACCAGCCGCTTCGTCGGCCTGCCGTTCGAAATCGGCGTATTCCTCGGCCTGGCCGGCATCCTCGTCTGCTCGTTCCTTGGCGGCATGCGCGCCGTCACCTGGACCCAGGTGGCGCAGTACATCATTCTCATTGCCGCCTACCTCGCGCCGGTGGTGCTGCTTTCCTGGCAGACCACCGGGATGCCGCTGCCGCAGGCGGTGTACGGCGACATCCTGCAGCGCATACAACAGCAGGAAAAAACCGTGTTCTCGCTGCCCGCCGAGGAAGAAGCGCGCGCGCGCTACCGCGAGCGCGCCGCGGAGTACGCCGGGAAAATCGCCCGCCTGCCCGATTCGCTGACCAGCGAACGGGAGCGGCTGAGCACCGAAATCGAGGCATTGAAACAGAATCCGAACGTCCCGATGCGCGATGTCCTCAGCCTCGAACGGCAGCGCCGCGACCTGCCCGACGACCCGGCCGCCGCCCGCAAGGAATGGGGCCGCGCGATGCAGACCGCGCAGGCCCAGGGCGCCCCGCCGGCGCATCACGACGAAGCGTTCCCCGGCGCCGACGAAAACCAGCGCGGTCACGAGCGGCTCAATTTCCTGTTGCTGATTTTCTGCCTGATGGTCGGCACCGCGGCGCTGCCGCACATCCTGGCGCGTTACTACACGACGCCGACCGTGCGCGAGGCGCGTTATTCGGTCGTCTGGTCGCTCTTTTTCATCCTGCTGCTCTACCTCACCGCACCCCTGTACGCCGCGTTCGCCAAATACGAAATCTACAGCGCGCTGGTAGGCACCCCGATCACCGAGCTTCCTTCCTGGATTTCCGCCTGGAACAGGCTCGGCCTGATTTCCATCGAGGACATCAACAAGGACGGCCTGCTGCAACTGGCCGAATTGCGCATCAACCCCGACGTCATTGTACTGGCGACACCGGAAATCGCCATGCTGCCCTATGTCGTCTCCGGGCTGGTCGCCGCCGGCGGACTGGCGGCGGCGCTCTCCACCGCCGACGGATTGCTGCTCACGATCACCAGCGCGCTGTCGCACGACGTCTATTACAAAATGTTTCGCCCGCATGCCTCGACCCAATGGCGGCTGGTGATATCCAAGTCGATGCTCTTCGTCGCCGCCGGCCTCGCCGCGTTCGCGGCGGCGCAAAAACCGGCGACGATCCTCTACATGATCGCCTGGGCCTTTTCGATCGCCGGGGCGGCGTTCTTTCCGGCGCTGGTAATGGGCATTTTCTGGAAACGCGCAAACCGGGCCGGGGCCATCGCCGGCATGATCACCGGTCTCTTCATCACGCTTTACTACCTGTTCCGCCTCAACGTCGACCGCATCTCCTGGCTCGGCATCTCCGGCATCGGCATGGATCCCTGGCTCGGCGTCGAATCCGTCGCCGCCGGCGCCTGGGGCATTCCCGCCGGATTCCTCGCCATCGTCGTCGTCAGCCTTCTCACCGCGAAACCGGAGGTACGGACGCAGCACCTCGTCGAAAGCATCCGCTACCCGATCCTGCCCATGCCGACGCCGGAAAGCAGCGCCGCCGCCCAGTCCGGGCCACCCGATCCGACGCCGGAACAACGGCGCTACTGGAGCGGCAATCTGCGGCTGATCGGCATGCTGCTTTCCCTCTGGTTCCTCGTCACCTTCGTCGCCGGCTTTTTCGCCCGCGAACTCAATCAATACACCTTCCTCGGCGTACCGCTCGGTTTCTATATCGGCGCCCAGGGCGCGCTGATCGTTTACCTGTTCATCGTCTGGTTCTACGCCCGGCGCATGGACCGCCTCGATCATGCGCACGGCGTCGCCGAACCCGACGACGAACCGGAACCGAAGCGCGGCCTTCTCGCCTGGTTCCGGCGTAAAAGGAACACAAGGAACACGAGGAACACAAAGACGATGCGCTGATACAGCAGCAGCGCTGTTTTTTCCGGTTCAGGGAAAACTTCCATCTCACAAATATCGGTTAAATAATTTTCCAATAAAACTCACTACATATATAGAACATAATTATTTTTTATAATGGAAAATCGGTAAATCCCCGGCTATCGCCCGCCTCCATCGCCGCGTCTTCATCCACTCCGTTTCCTCCTGTACCATTCGCGTTTTCTCCAACGACGGATCGAAAACATCATGAAGACTTTGCGGATTGCGGTAGTGGGTTACGGCAACATCGGCCGCTATGCGGTCGAGGCGGTACAGGCGGCGCCGGATATGGAACTGGCCGGAATCGTCCGGCGCTCGGCGGCGCTCTCGCCGGAGGAAGCGGAAAAACTCGCCGGAATCAAGGTCGTCACCGACGTCGGCATGCTCGGCAAGGTCGACGCGGCGCTGCTCTGCGGCCCGACGCGCAGCATTCCGGAAACCGCGCCGCAATATCTTTCCCGCGGCATCCACACGGTCGACAGCTTCGACATTCACGGCGAAAAACTGTGGCAACTGCGCTCCAGCCTGGACGCCATCGGCAAGGAACACGGCAGCGTCGCGGTCGTCTCCGCCGGCTGGGATCCCGGCAGCGATTCGCTGCTGCGCGCGCTGCTGCTGGCGATGGCGCCGAAGGGCCTGACCTATACCAACTTCGGCCCCGGCATGAGCATGGGGCATTCGGTCTGCGCTAAGTCGAAACCGGGCGTCAAGGATGCGCTGTCGATGACGATCCCCACCGGCACCGGCGTCCACCGGCGCATGGTGTACGTCGAACTCGAACCCGGCGCGGAACTGGCCGGGGTGGCGGCGGCGATCAAGGAAGACGACTATTTCGCCCACGACGATACCCGCGTCTTCGCCGTGCCGGGCATCGACGAACTCAAGGACGTGGGCCACGGCGTATCGATGGAGCGCAAGGGCGTCAGCGGCGCCACGCACAACCAGACCTTCGAATTCCGCATGAGCATCAACAACCCCGCGCTCACCTCGCAGATCATGGTCTCCTGCGCCCGCGCCGCGGCGCTGCGGCTGAAGCCCGGCGCCTACACGATGCCGGAAATCGCGCCGATGGACCTGCTGCCCGGCGACCGGGAAACGCTGGTCAAGACGCTGGTATGACCGTTCCGGCGGTGAAGGCATGGTACCGAACGAAGGACATGTGGAATGAAAAACGATAACGCGCACCTCCTTCCGCGCCGGCGTTCGCTGCTGGTTTCCGCCGCCGCTTACTTGGCCGGACCCCTGGCTGGAATCCCCTTCATCAGCGCCTGCGCGCCTTCGGCAGCAGCGCAAGCCGAACCGCAGACGGAATTCGCGCGACGGCTGGCCGGACTCGAAACTTCCGCCGGCGGCCGGATCGGCGTCGCGGCAATCGCCGCCGGAGGCGGCAGCGGCCTGGGCAGCGGCCTGTACTACCGCGCCGAGGAACGCTTTCCGTTCTGCAGCACGTTCAAAATGCTTGTCGCCGCCGCGATCCTCAAACGCGGCATGACCGATGACGGCCTTCTACAACGGCGGATCGCTTACCGGAAAGAAGCACTGGTGCGTCATTCGCCGGTGACCGAAAAACATATCGCGAACGGAATGACCGTCCTTGAATTGTGCGCGGCGGCAATACAGCACAGCGACAATACCGCCGTGAATCTCCTGCTGAAAATCCTGGGCGGACCGGAAGCGCTGACGGCGTTCGCCCGTTCCATCGGCGACGATGCCTTCCGCCTCGACCGCTGGGAACCCGATCTGAACACGGCGCTTCCCGGCGACGTGCGCGATACGACAACGCCCGCCGCAATGGCGAAAACCCTGAAACGGCTCGCGCTCGGCGATCTCCTGGCGCCGCCGCAGCGGGAACGGTTGCTGGACTGGCTCAAGGGCAATACCACCGGAAACGCCAGAATCCGCGCCGGAGTACCCGCGGGCTGGATCGTCGGCGACAAGACCGGCAGCGGATCCTACGGTACGACGAACGATATCGGGATACTCTGGCCGCCTACGGGGACCCCGGTCGAACCGGTCGTGGTGGCAATCTACTTCACGCGGCACAAGAAAGACGCACCGACACGCGATGATGTCATCGCATCGGCGACGCGGCTGCTGATCGAAACGCTGGCGCGTTCCTGACCGTCGGTTGCCCCCGAAGCACCGGGATCGAATGGTGGCGGCGGAAAAATTCCTTCAGGAATTTTCTTCGAACTTCCTCCGGCGCCGGTCCATGGAAATAGCCGAAAATAGCGGCTGGAAACAGCGACCGGAAACAACGGCCAAAAACTCACGCCGGCCGCGGATAACCGATCAGCCAATACCCCTCGCCTTCGGAAAAGAACTCTCCCAGCATCGAAAGCCCCAGCCCCTGGCAGTGCGCGGCCAGCGAACGTTCGTTCTGTTTGGCGATGAACGCGACGCCGAAACGATAACGCGCCGGGTCGAGATACGCCCACATCGCGCCGTACAACCCGCGCAGCACGCCGCGCCCGCGCGCTTCCGGCGCCATGCACACCGGCCCGAAGAAAAAAGTCTGCCGCGTCGGCAGCGGCTGTCCGGCAAACGTGTAATGCCGCATCGCCTCACGCATCGCGGCAACCAGTGGCGTCGAAGGCGTCTTCGCGTCACTGCGTTCCAGCCCGAGCACGCCCAGAATCCTTTCACCCGCTTCTCCCTCCGCCGGAACTTCCACTACCGGAACTTCCACTGCGGCGAGCAGTCCGAGATCGGCGTTCATCCGCTCCAGCCCCCTGCGGTCGAAACGGACGGCGATGAACCCGTCGCGGCGCGCTTCCTCGCGCGTCAGGTTCTCGACGTAAAATAGATCCAGCAGGGACAAAATTCCGGCATAGTCTCGTTCTTCAGCCCGGCGAAAGCGGATTTGTGGAATCGGTTTGTCGGACATGGCTTCTCCTGTAAATTTTCCGGCGCGTCCGCGCCATTGCCACCCTCACCTCTCCCCTCCCTCGCACCGGCGAGGCGACGACGAAAGGAAGCGCGATATGGAACCTTCAGAAAAAAACTCTTCCGAGCTTCTCTCCGACGACGGCACGGCACGCTATCTGGCGGAAATCTTCCGCGCCTGCACGGATGAGGAACTGCTCGCGCGCTATGCGGACGGCACCCTGACGGAAATGGCGCGCTCCGTGGCCGCCGAGGAAATCCGCAGCCGCGGCCTCGAACTGCCGCCGCTTCCCGGCCCGGATGATGATTGGGAGGCTGACGGAAAATACGATGAAAGCATCGATCTCGGCGACCTGCAACCCATTTCTCCCTGCGTCACCCCGACCGAAGCGCTTTTGTTGCGCGCGCGCCTTGAAGCCTGCGGCATTCCGGTGCTGCTGCGCGACGAAAACCTCGGCCAGGCGTTTCCAATGGCCAGCTCGGCGCTGAACCGGCTGCTGGTGCCCGAATCCTGTTTCGCCCAGGCGCTCGACATCATCGAACGCATCCGCGCCGGTGCCTTCGCCCTCGACGAACATTCGCAGACGGACATCCTTCCGCCGCGCGGGCCGGAGCAGGAAACGTAATCCGGGAGACGCTCGCTCATCTCCGTTTATCCCCGCCCATCCCTGCATATTCGTCCATCACCGGCCCTGCTGCCGTCCTTCCAGCCGCCCTTCCAGTTCTTCCCAGCGTTCGAGCAGGGCCAGCAATTCGGTTTCGATTTCGCCCAGCCGCGCCGCCAGCGCTTGCGCCTGTTGCGGGTCCGCGGCATAGAGCGCCGGGTCTTCGAGACGCGCGGCGGAGCGGCTTTGCTCCGCTTCCAGTTCGGCAATGCGCTGCGGCAGCGCTTCGAGTTCGCGTGCTTCCTTGTAACTCAGTTTTCCGCTGCTCTGAGAGGAGGATTTGGCGGACTTTGCCGATTTCTCCTCTTTCCTTTTTTCCGCGTCCTTTTCTGCGTCCTTTTCTGCGTTCTTTCCCGCGTTCTTTCCCGCGTTCTTCCCGGACGCCGCCGCAGCCGTCCGCGCGTCGGCGCTCTGGCGCAGCCAATCCTCATACCCGCCGGCGTATTCGCGCCAAAGACCGTCGCCCTCGCTGACGATGCTCTGGGTGACGACATTGTCGAGAAACGCGCGGTCGTGGCTGACGAGGAACAGCGTCCCCGTATAGTCCTGCAATAACTGTTCGAGCAATTCCAGCGTTTCGATATCGAGATCGTTGGTCGGCTCGTCGAGCACCAGCACATTGACCGGGCGCGCGAAAAGGCGCGCGAGCAGCAGGCGGTTGCGCTCGCCGCCGGAGAGCGATTTCACCTTCGAGCGGGCGCGCTGCGGCGCGAACAGAAAATCGCCGAGGTAGCCGATCACATGCTTCTTTTCATCGCCGATCTCGACGTAATCGGAACCGGGTGAAATCACGTCGGCGAGCGTCGCCTCGGGATCGAGCCGGGCGCGGAACTGGTCGAAATACGCCACTTCGAGCCGGCTGCCGTGACGCACGCGGCCGCCATCCGGGACGAGTTCGCCGAGGATGAGTTTCAGGAGCGTCGTCTTGCCGGCGCCGTTGGGTCCGATCAGGCCGATCTTGTCGCCGCGCAGGATGCGGCAGGAAAAATCTTGAATGACATTCAGCGCGCCGAAGGACTTCTTCACGTTTTCCAGTTCGACAATCATCTTTCCGCTGATTTTTCCACTTTTTTCACCGGCATCGAGCCTCAGCGTCACCTGCCCTTGCCGCTCGCGCCGCACCGCGCGTTCGAGGCGCAGCCGTTCGAGGCGCAGCACGCGGCCTTCGTTGCGCGTGCGCCGCGCCTCGACGCCCTTCCGGATCCATACTTCTTCCTGCGCCAGGAATTTGTCGAACTTGGCATTCACCACCGCTTCATCCTGCAGCATCGTTTCCTTTTTCCGCTGATAGGCGGCGAAGTCGCCGGGAAACGAGACGAGCCGCCCGCGGTCGAGTTCGACGATGCGCGTGGCGACGCGGTCGAGAAAACGGCGGTCGTGCGTAACGAACAAGAGCGTGATGCCGGATTCGAGCAACAGATTTTCCAGCCATTCGATGGCGCCGATATCGAGATGGTTGGTCGGCTCGTCCAGCAACAGCACCTCCGGCGCCACCGCCAGCGCCTGTGCCAGCGCCAGCCGCTTTTTCTGGCCGCCGGACAGCGTGCTCACGCGCGCTTCCGGGTCGAGCGCGAAACGGCCGATGACGTTTTCCGCCTGCGCCTCATAACTCCAGGCGCCGCGCGCTTCGAGTTCGATCTGCAGCGTGTGCAGCCGCGCCAGCAATTCTTCCTGCGCTTCTTCCTGTGCTTCTTCCCCTGCCGCGCCGCGTGCATTCCCCTCGGCCAGCCGGTGCGCGGTGTCGTGATACTCGGCGAGCAGCCGCGAGACGTCGCCCATGCCCGCGACCACGGTTTCGAACACGGAAAGCCCCGGGTCGAATTCGGGCTCCTGCCATACCGTGCCGATACGGATCGCCGGATCGCGCCAGCATTGCCCGTCGTCGAGCGTTCCGATCCCGGCGAGCGCCGCGAGCAGCGACGATTTGCCGCTGCCGTTGCGACCGATCAGCGCCACGCGCTCACCCGGATCGAGTTGAAAATCGGCGGCGTCGAGCAAAGGCACGTGGCCGAATGCGAGGGAAGCCTGGTTCAGCGTCAGATAAGGCATGTTCTCGTTAGCACAACTTTATTTTATTCTAAATTTATAAAAATAATTATTCTATGAAACAGTCTACAGTAGTCACATAAAACATCATTCAAATCTGGAATATTATCGATTCAAAAAGGACGCCCAACCGCGAGACTCCGCGCGGCGCTTCGCATTCCCGAATGCGCCAGAACGTATCTTTCAACGGATAAACAGCGCCGCGATCATGCAGGCGATGAAGAACGGCCACGAACCGCGGCGCAGCACATATTTCTGCATCACGAACGCAAAGATGCCGCCGATGACGAACAGCGAGGGTTTGCCCATCGACAGCGCCAACACGAGCACGGTCAGCACCTGCGAAATCAGTTCGTTGCGCGAAAGTCCCGCGGCGGGAACGCCGACGTTCCCGCTTTCTTCCCGCATACCATCGTCCCGGGAGGGCGAAGCTCCTTCCGCTTCACCATTTTCACGACCGAAAACACGGCCCATTCGCACCCGACCCATCGCGCCGTCGGGCAGTGCGTCGCGTTCCTGCGTTCCCTCTTGGCTCCGTTCTTCTTCCCGTATTTTCTCCTGCTGCCTCCGCTCATCCTTGAGAGCGCGCTTTTCAGCGGCAGCCTGTTCCGTGGTTTTTTCGACCTCGGGCAACGGTAGTGCGCGCGGCTGCCACCAGCCCGCCCACGGTTCACTCCCCTGGCCGGAAAGCCGACGGAACACACGCCTGGACACACCATGCAGGGATACCGGCGCGGCTGCCATTGCAGGCATCACAGTCCCACGGGCGCGCAACGCGCGCAAACGCTCCAGAACCGGCGCACCCTTCTCCGCATCGACCATTGCGACGAAACGGGCATAACCTTCGAGCGCCGCCAGCACATTGCCGTTGCCGTTCCAATGCTTGCCCCCGAACATCTGAAACGCCTGAACACCGTTCTTTTCGACCTCCTTCTCCAACTGGAACAGCACGGCGCGGAAACGCCGCCAAGTGGCGCGGTCGACCGAAAGCTTGCGGTTGACGACGAGCCCGGTCACCTGTTGGCGGCGGCCCGTGCCCATCACATGCTGCTTTTCCGGGTGCACGGTAAAACCTTCGTCGGCGATGATCTGTTTCACACGCCAGAGCAGTTTTCCGACCAGCCGCCGCGTTTCGGCATCGGCCGAAAAGGTCAGATCGTCGGCATAGCGCGTATAACGGAACCCCAGCTTCGCCGCCGCGCCTGCCAGCCGCCGGTCGAGGCGCCGACAGAGAATGTTCGTCAGCGCCGGACTGGTCGGCGCTCCCTGCGGCAGATGGCGCGGCCCTTCGGCGATGAAAAACGTTTCGCCGTCGACGCCGGCCTTGCTCACCGGCGCCTCGGTGCACAGAAGCCCCAGCACCGTCGCCACCTGTTCGCCGTAGCCGAGCGCACGGAATACGCCCTTGATGCGCGGATATTCGATCGACGGGAAAAAGTCCTTCAAATCGAGATTGACGACGACCGCCTGGCCGACATGCGGCGCCGCGTTGCCGACGATCGAACGTCCCGGAACGAACCCGTGCGCCGCCTCATGCACGGCGACCCTGGCCAGGATGTTGTCGAGAATCCAGTATTGCGCCCGTTTCAGGCGCGGCATCGGCGCCGAGATGAGCCGCTCGCCGCCGCTTTTCTTGGCGATGGTGAAACGTCGGTAATGGCTGACCTTGGCCACGCGTCGGTCGAACGCGAGAAAGCGCAGTTCCGCCAGGGAAATTCCCATCAATCCGGCCAGGACGTTCGCGTCGCGCGCCGCCGGCAGCGCATTGTCCGCCAGCGCCGCGTCGTTACCTTCGGTGGCGGCAAGACCGGCGGAAACGCCCGCGCCGAGATAGAGAATTTCCTTGTCGCGGCGCTGCCGCCATGCCAGCGCCCGCTCGTAGCGCAGCCGCGCCCGTTTTTGCCGGGTTTCCTCGCGCCGCGCCCTGGCCCGCGCCATGCGCTCCTTGCGCATTTCGCGCAATGCCGCTTCCGGGTCCCTGAAGCGCGCCAGATCGGTTCCCAATTGACGCAGTTCCCGCGTCAGATCGGCCTCGCGGCGGATCAGATCGGCGGCGACCTGCGGCGCCTCGCCATCCGCCGGCCAGAAACCGAGCCGCTGCATTTCCTCGAGGACGACTTCGTCCTTGGAACCGGAACGGATGCGATCGTATAGCTGCTCGCGCGTCAGCGCGGCAGTCGGGACGGAACCGGGAGAAGAAGGGGATGGAGGAGTTGGCGATGAATTTCGGGTCATGGACGTGGGCAAAATGAACCGGTCAAAAAAACCGGAGTGCCGCCCGATGCCACTCGAAACATGAAGAACGCGAGCGCGCCGTCAATCTCGTCGTAGAGCCTTGAAGGACTGGACCGCTCCACTCGACGCCGGGGCGACATCTATACGCTAATAAGCTCCGTAGGAGCCACACTGATATTGCGTATAGATGTCAGCCCCGGCACAGTGAAGAGCGGGCCAGTGATGCGTGGAAGTGCTGAACACGAGGATGGCGATCCGCCATCCGGAATGCAAGAGCCTTGCCGACGCGCTCGCGGGGCCTCAGTGTATCAGTGCGGGCGGCCCTCCTCAACAGAAAAAGCCGGCACGGCATCGGCTGCTTCCCGTACCGGAGGAACATCGTCAGTCATTCGCACCATCTGCGCGGAACGGGCCATGCGCAATGCCAGCATGTGCGCGCACGGGCCGCGGTGCATGCGGTTGCGGATGAAAAAATCGCACTGGCAACTGCCGTCGGTCAGGCGCTCGTCGTTGTCGATTCGCAGGTGTACGGCGAAACGGCGCTTGCCGTCGGCAACCGTGCCGTCGATCGTGCAGGCGCCGGTTTCGCGGAGTCTTTCCTGCGCACTCTCCTGCACACCCGCCTCGCCGTGCGCTTCCAGCACTGCCTCCGGGATTTCCTTCATCCCTTGCAGCGCCTTCTCCAGCCCTCCATTCGCCAGAAGACGCGCGGCTTCTTCCTCGCGTTCGTTGGCGAAGCGCAACTGCGCCAGCGGCAGCGGTTCGGCCGTCAGTTCGCGCAGGCGGTAAACGCCGTTGGCAAGGTCGTAAATCACGCGGCCGGCCTGGGCGAACAGCGTCAACGCGCCGGTCACGGTCGCCGCGGAAAGGCCGGTCGCCGCCGTCAATTCCTCCCTGCCGGCGAACCAGCGCGCCCGCAGCGCTTCCAGCACGCGGGCGCTATCCTCGGCGGCGATGGCGCTGCGCGGTGCCAGCAAATCGAACTGCCCGCCGCGCGACCAGTCGTTCGCGGTCCACCCCGAAAGGCCGAGGGTATATTGCATGTCGGGCATTTCGGCGATCCAGAAACTGGGCAGGCCGTTGCCGAGCAGATGCACGGTGAACCGTTCGGTGACGGCGATCAGGCGCTCCAGCGTCAACAAGCGGCGGCGGCCCCAGAGGCGGACTTCCGCCGCCTGCGTGCCGGGAAAGATCGAACGGCGGCAGACGAGTTCGCGGTTCCACGGCTCGAACAACAGACGCACCGGTTTCCCCGGTTCGAGCAGGAAGCGGATCGAACGTGGCCCGACGCGTTCCCTGGCGCGGCGCAGAAGGAAACAAATGTTATGCACGTCCATCGGATGCAGATGGAACGTGTGTGCCGGCAAGCCGACCGACAAGCCCATCGCGCTGCCGACCTGCAGAAAGCCGCGCACCCAGCTGTCGGGCAGATCGATCTTCTGTTCGACGAAACCCGGATCGTCCGCCGTCCGCACCTCGAATCCGCCCGGCTCGACCGTCAGCCGCGTCGTCTTGTAATCGCGGATTTTCTGGAATTCCTCGTACAGCCCCGCCGAATAGTCGATGTTCGTCGTGCCGCAGGCGAATTCGCCGATACGGTCGAACACGTTGTGGCTGCAGCTCAGATTGGCGTAGGTCGACTCGTCGCGGCTGAAACACTCGAAGAAAATCCGGTCGGGATGCACGCTGATCACCGGGTCGAGCACGATCCACGCATCCCGGTTCTGCTCGTAAAGGTAATCGAAGTAACGCTTGCGCGCCGTATAAAACGGCCGCATCGTTTCGTCCTTGTTTTTGCGCAGCGCGGACAGCTCGGTTTCGAGTTCGGCGACGCGCCCACGAACGTCGCTTTCGCGCGTCATGAATTCGGCCAGCATCGCCGCTTCCTGCTCTTTCAGCCACGCGAAATAGGTGCCGCGATCCTTGGGCAGGGTGCGCAGATCGGAAACGACGACATCGTGCAATGCGCTGATCGCCTCGCGGAACGGCAGGTGCCGGTTCAGTTCGGCGACGAAATGCGTCGGCGCCCGCAAGGTATCCGGCGCAAAGCTCATCGCGGTCTGCGAGGCCGTGTTCTCGACGCGGCTCGCGCCGTAATAGCGATGTTCGAATCTCATGACGGCATTCCCTGCATCGGCGCTCCGGCTCTGTTGGCGCATTGATCGGCGTATCGGTTTGATGGATCTGCGTAACGCGGCACCGGCTCCAGCGTGAGCAGCGTTTCCAGTTCCGGATAACGGGCGCGAATCGCCAGCAATCCCTCCAGATATTGCGCCTTGTCGGCAAGCGCCACCGTCACTACCTGACGGGCGAAAATTTCCGCCACTATCGCCGCGGCCCGCGGCGACCGCAGCGCCCGCCGCCGCAGAAAGGCGAGCACCCGGTTTTTCACCGTGCGGGCGCGGTTGACCTGCGAAAGCACGGAAAGAAAATAAGGACGCAGCGAATACAGCATCTCGACGTTATCTTCGCCCTGCCCTTCGCCTGCCGCGCCTTCTCCTTCCGGCTCCTCAAGCTCGCCTTGCAATTCCTCAAGATCCCCTTCCAATTCCATTTCCAGCCAGTCGCTCACCAGTCCCTGGATTTTGACCGACGGATGCTGCGCGAGCTTCAACAGGTAGCCGGCGATATTTTCCAGCGTCGTCCGTTCGCGGATCAGATCGCGCCCGAATGCCTCCACCGCCGCATTGCTATGATCGCACAGCGCCACCAGCAAGGCCGGCGTCCAGGTGCCGCGCGCGGAGAAAAATGCCCGCGCGAATTCCTGGCTGTCGTCCCAGCGGCTGTCGAAAATCCGCAACGCCTCTTCCATCGCCTTCGCATCCACCTCGATCGCCGCCGCGTTTTCGCGGTACGCCTCCTGCGCCCAGCGGCGCACGTCGATCAGCGCATGGCAGGCAAACGCGGCCCAGTCGCGTACGGGAAATGCCATTGCCGGGAATGCCGGCAACAGCGAGGCGCCGAGCTGCTGCGCGCCTTTGCTGCGCGCCAGCAACAAACGCCGTACCGTTGCCGCGTCGAGCGCATTTGTTGCCCGCGCGAGCGGCCCTCGCAACAGCGCGAGCAGATCGGCATGAACGCCCTCCCCGCTCTCTCCGCGAAACAATCCGTCGAGCAAAAACGGCAGCAGTTGCGTACAGAATTCGGAAAATGATTCCGATTCCGGCGCTACTTCATGCGCCAGCCGTTCCAACACCGGTATCGCCGATTGCCGCACGGCAGTGTGGGCGCTGACGCAGAACGAAGCGAACAGCTCCGGTTGTTGCAACAGAACCGCATCGGGCAAGGCGCCGAACAATTTGATGCCGACCGCGCAGACGGTGGGATCCTCGTCGCGCAACAAACGGCTCAGTATTTCTGCCGGCAACGCCGTAACCGGCTGCCGGTGCAGCAACAGCCAGTCCGCCGCCAGGTCCGCGACCGGCGCGCACGAATGGAAAAGCAAGGCGGCGATGCGCGCATGGTCGGCGCTTTCGGCCACGGGCAAAAGCGGTTCCCGCAACGCCGAAACGATATCCCCGACAATTTCGGACAGCGGCCCGGACCAATCCTCGCAATCCTCGAGCCATTCGAACAATTTTTCGACGACCGCTTCCT
>JAVBTC010000009.1:0-3152 GCA_031556405.1 Rhodocyclaceae bacterium | reverse complement strand
AGTGGCGAGCAGAAATTGCAGCCAGCGCGGCAATTCGGCGTGCGCCGCGCCTCCTGACGCCGGGCCGGAAAAACCAGCGCCGAACATGAACAGCATCTGCGCCAGCAGCGGCAGGGTCAGCGCCGCGGCAATGACGAACTGCCGCAATTCGCGGCGATAGGCTTTTTCCCGCCGCGCTTTCTCTTCCTGCTGGTTTTCCCGCAGCGTGCCGCCGGCAACCAGCCGGGCGCGATATCCCGCTTTTTCCACCGTGGAAATGAACAGCGCGGCATTGCCCAGGCCGGGTGTGAATTCAATGTGCGCCCGTTCGGTGGCGAGATTTACCCTTGCTTCCACCTCCGGTAGCCGGTTCAGGACTTTCTCGATCCGCGCGGCGCAGGCCGCGCAGGTCATGCCTTCGAGCGCCAGTTCCAGCGTCTGCCGCGGAACCTGGAACCCTGCCCGTGAAATCGCGGCCACCACCTCCGCTCCGCCGCTCTCCGTGCCGGTAATTTTGACCCGCGCCCGTTCGGCGGCGAGATTGACGCCCGCCGCCACTCCCGGAAGCTTGTTCAGGACTTTTTCGATTCGTGCGGCACAGGCAGCGCACGTCATCCCCCGGATGGGCAGATCGAGACCGATCGAATCAGACTTGGAGTCGGAATTGGGGTTGGGGTTGGGGTTGGAGTTAGAGTCAGGCTCCAAATCAAGCCTGGAGTCGTGCTCAGCCGGGGAATGAACGGTTGCGGGCATTGAAACGTATCAGGCGGGCACTCCGAGGATCACGCTGGAGGCCTTGAAGATCGCCGTGGCCGGCACGCCGGGCTTCAGGCCGAGCGCGCGGCTGCTTTCGTTCGTGACGATGGCCGCGACACTGACGCCATCCAGATCGATAACCACCTCGGTGTTGACCGCGCCCGGCTGTACCCGCGAAACGGTGCCCGACAAGCGGTTGCGGGCGGAGAAGCGCGCGCCCTCGTCATCGGTAACGAGGATGACCGACGAGGATTTGATCAGCGCGAGCGCTTCCACGCCGGGATGCAGACCCAACCCCTCGGTGCTTTCATGGGTAATGACGGCGACGATTTTCCGCCCTCCCGCGATTTCCATTTCGACTTCGTCGTTGACCGCGCCGCGCCGGACGCCGGTTACCTTGCCATGAAACTGATTACGCGCGCTGGTTTTCATACTCATTCTCCTGATAAGTACAATATCATCGGCAATCCCCTCGGCCTGCTCGCCGAGTTGATCGATAAAACGACGGTGCTCGCGCTCGATGATCCGGAAGTTCTCCACCAATTGCTCGCCCCGCCGGGTCAAACGGGTACCGCCACCGCCCTTGCCGCCGGTCAGCCGCTCCACCAGCGGTTCGCCCGCCAGGTTGTTCATGTTGTCAATGGCATCCCAGGCTGCTTTATAGCTCATTTTCATCGACTTGGCCGCCTGGGCGATGGAACCGTATTCGACGATCCTGGAAAGCAGGGTAATGCGCCCTGCGCCGCCGAAATTCTCGTCGCCGACGGTCATCCAGATTGCGCCGTGCAATTCTATGGTGGAGTCTTTCCGTTGCATGAGTTCAATGCTATCCGTTTGAATAAAGAGTGTAGATTACCCCAGTAACACCTCCGATGGCTCGGGAACAGGAACCCGAGAATGGGAAGAACAGGGAAAATCTCATTGGGTAACCTTGACGACCTCGATTCCCTGCAGCCAGCGCACATGACGCGGGCCTGCGCGGGTATCCTGCATCGATACCATCGCCAGACGTCCCTCACTATCGTCGAGCGGCGCGCCGTTCCTCTCAAAGAAGACGATCACTCCTTCGCCCAGCGGAGAATTGAAAAGTTCATTCCATGAGAAAACCGCCTTGTAGCCGTCGCTGGCGCTGGCGATGATGATGATTTTCTTCAGGTCGTTGTGTTCGCGCGAAACGATCGCGGCTTTTTCCAGGATGTCGCGCAGGCGCACGCCGACGAAATTCTCCAGTTTCCCTACTTCCGCGCCCGACTGGCAGACCAGATCCGTTTCCCCGATGCGCTGCAACGGAAAGCGCTGCAGGTCGGCGATGCCCAGCGAGAGCTTGTGTTCCACCGCGCCGAACACCGTGACCCGCTGGGTGACGAACGGTACGGCTTCGTCCGTCTTTTTATCGATGGCGAAGGACGGCGCGGAACAAACCAGCGCCGCGGCGAGAAAAAACAGACGTGACAAACGAAAAATTCGAACCATTTTGATTCTCCTGACTAAGAATGCCGTTTAATGACATCAACAAATCATGCGCGGTGAACCGTCTCCAAGCGGCCTCCATCGCGCCCGCATTGTGTTAAGGATTTCCGGTATCCATTGCCTTCCCCGGAACCGCGTGCCCCATGTCCCTCAATCCGGGAAAACAACCGTAATAAAAAACCGTACATATCGTAAGCAAAAAAATATGGATGTAAAAACCACTATTTTTCCCCTGTACGGTAGAAATTCTAATGCTTTCCATATAAGTAAAAAAATGCGTAATATCAAATTTTATATTACGCATACTCACCGCCGAAGGCAACTTCGACCATTCACTTCTCAATTCTTTTTCCCCTCTCCTCTCTCTTTTCAGAGCCGGGATCAAGTTCTTCGGCACGGCCCTTCCGAATGCCGCGATAATTCCGGATGGGAAAAACGAAATGCGGACAGAAAAGATCGCCTCTTCCTTGAAACGGATTCCGCCCGGAGTATGGATACTCGGCGCGGTCAGCATGCTGATGGACATCTCCTCCGAGATGATCCACTGCCTCCTGCCGATGTTCATGGTCACGACGCTGGGAGCCAGCGCGCTCGCGGTCGGCCTGATCGAAGGGCTGGCCGAGGCCACCGCGCTGATCGTCAAGATATTCTCCGGAATGCTGAGCGACTACATCGGCAGGCGCAAAGGGCTCACGGTGTTCGGCTATGCGCTGGCCGCCCTGACCAAGCCGCTGTTCGCCCTTGCGCCGGGCGCCGGCATGGTGCTGACGGCACGGTTGCTGGACAGGGTCGGCAAGGGAATCCGGGGCGCGCCGCGCGACGCGCTGATCGCCGACATCGCACCGCCCGACATTCGCGGCGCGGCGTTCGGCATGCGGCAGTCGCTCGACACCCTGGGTGCTTTCCTCGGCCCGTTGCTGGCAGTCGGGTTGATGCTGCTGTGGGCC
>JAVBTC010000177.1:0-4923 GCA_031556405.1 Rhodocyclaceae bacterium | reverse complement strand
TGTGGCGGCGCCGCGAAGGCGGGCGGTCGTATTTTTCAGCGTCGTCATTCTTCCACTTTCCTTGCCAGTACCTCGCGTCCGCCGCGTCCGTCCATCGCCGAGACGATGCCTGCTTTTTCCATCGCCTCGATCAGCCGCGCGGAGCGGTTGTAACCGATGCGCAGATGGCGCTGCACGAGCGAGATCGATGCGCGCCTGCTCTTGACGACGATTTCGACGGCCTGGTCGTAGAGCGGGTCGCTCTCGCCGTCGCTGCCGCTATTGCCGCCGTTGCCATTGCTTCCATTGCCGCCGCCATCGCCGTCATCTTCCTGATCCGGGTCCAGCAGTACTTCCGCGACATAGTCCGGCGGCGCGATTTTCTTCAGATGCTCGCTGACCTGATGCACTTCGTCGTCGGCGACGAAGGCGCCGTGCACCCGCGTCGGGTAGCCGGTGCCCGGCGCCAGATAGAGCATGTCGCCCTGGCCGAGCAGCGCTTCCGCGCCCATCTGGTCGAGAATCGTGCGCGAATCGATCTTCGACGACACCTGGAACGAAATCCGCGTCGGAATGTTGGCCTTGATCAGGCCGGTGATGACGTCGACGGACGGACGCTGCGTCGCCAGGATCAGGTGGATGCCGGCGGCGCGCGCTTTCTGCGCCAAGCGCGCGATCAACTGTTCGATCTTCTTGCCGACCACCATCATCAGGTCGGCCAGTTCGTCGATGATGACGACGATATAGGGCAGGGCGCCGAGCGGTTCCGGCGACTCGGGAACGAGCGGGAAGGGGTTGGGGATTTTTGCTCCCTGTTTTTCCGCTTCCCTGATCTTCGCGTTGAATCCGGCAAGGTTGCGCACGCCGAGCGCGCTCATCAGCTTGTACCGCTTCTCCATCTCGCCGACACACCAGTTGAGCGCGTTGGCGGCCTGTTTCATGTCGGTGACCACCGGTGTCAGGAGGTGCGGAATGCCTTCGTAGACCGAGAGTTCGAGCATCTTCGGATCGACCAGGATCAGGCGCACTTCCTGCGGCGTCGATTTGTAGACCAGCGACAGGATCATCGCGTTGATGCCCACCGATTTTCCGGAGCCGGTGGTGCCGGCGACGAGCAGGTGCGGCATCTTCGCCAGGTCGGCGACGACCGGCAGGCCGCCGATGTCCTTGCCCAGCGTCAGCGTCAGGGGCGAGGCCATGTCGTTGTAGGCGGGGCTGTTGATGATCTCGATCAGCCGCACCGTCTGCCGTTTCGGATTCGGCAGTTCGAGCGCCATGCACGATTTTCCGGGCACGGTCTCGACCACGCGTACCGAGATCAGCGACAGCGCGCGCGCCAGGTCCTTGGCCAGATTGACGATCTGCGATCCCTTGACGCCGGTCGCCGGGTCGATTTCGTAGCGCGTCACCACCGGGCCGGGATACGCGGCGAGCACGCGCACCGTGACGCCGAAATCGGCGAGCTTGCGTTCGATCAGGCGCGAGGTGAATTCGAGCGTCTCCGCCGCCGGGAGGTTGCTCTGCTCCGGCGCCGGGGCGAGCAGGTGCAGGGGCGGCAGCATGCCTCCCTCGACGACTTCGGGAATCAGCGGCGGCTGCACTTCGCGCGCGATCCGCTTCTCGATTTTCGGCGACGGCGGCGGTTCCGGCGGCGGCGGTTCGATGACGATCGGCGCGTGGGTTTCGAGGCGTTTTTTCTCTTCCTCGACGAAAGCTTCGCGCTGTTCGGCTTCCTCGCGTCCGATGCGGCGGTCACGCCAGTATTCGATCAGGTTCCCCGCCGCCTGCCAGGAAAGTTCGAGCAGCGCGCCGATGCGCTCGCAGGCGGTCAGCCAGGAAATGCCTGTAAACAGGCTCCAGCCCAGCGCGAGCAGCGACAGCAGCGCCAGCGTGGCGCCGGTGAACCCGAGATGGCGCATCGCGAGCGTGCCGGTTTCGATGCCGATGACGCCGCCCGCTTCCTGCGGCAACGACACCGAAAGCGAATAGAAGCGCAGGTTTTCGAGCGCGCAGGAAGCAGTCAGCAGGACGATGAACCCGATGTAAAGGAAATAGATCGGCGTTTGCCTGGCAGCTTCGGCGTTATCGAGGCGGCGGTAGCCGCGCCAGACGATGGCGATGCAGAACGCTACCCACCACCAGGCGGAAATGCCGAATACGAACAGCAGCAGATCGGCCAGCCACGCCCCGGCGCGTCCGGCGGGGTTATGCAGCGTGGCGCTGTGCGCGGCGTGCGACCAGCCGGGATCGTTGTAGTCGTAGCCCCAGAGCGACAGCGTGAGAAACCCGGCGAGGACGATCAGCGCCAGCCAGCGCAGTTCGCGCAGCAAGCCGGCGATGGCATCGGGCAGAGGCGCGGCCTCGCCGATCGAGGGAGAACGGAAGAATTTATCGAGAACGGCCATGCGTGGCGGAAAGATCGGGTTTGCGCGGCGAGCGTTGGAGCGTTGCGGCGAACGTCGCCGCGTTGAAGTCGATCCCGCAAGAAATGAAACAAAAAATTATCCCAGAAATGGGCGGAAATAACGGGCGGAAATCGATCCGTAAAAAAACGTGAAATTATTTTTTCACCAAATCAGCTACCTATATGATAACCAATTTCATATTGAATTGAAATGGAAGCCGGTGGAATCGGGCGCTTCCCGTCGAACGGCCGGAGATTACCTGTGACTGTCCGTGATGGCATCCGACGGCGGCGGCACGTGGAAACGGGGCAGGACAAAAAGCCGCGGAAAACGGGAGATTGAAGGCGGCTCCAAGGATATTCGGGTATTGTCGCTTTACGGAGGCATGGATTCCGGCGGAAAGGGACGCTTATGGGGCGATAATCCATTTTCCGTAATTCGCATGAAAACCGGAAAGGAAAAACGAACATGATGAATGCCGCAGTTTTGAGGACGCTCGGTTCCGCTCCCCGTTTCGAATCGTTCGCCGAACCCGACGTCCGGCCGGGAGAAGCGCTGGTAACGGTGCGCGCCGCGTCGGTCAAGCAACTCGACCGCCTGATCGCCAAGGGGGCGCACTATTCCAGCCCGACGCCCGACCGCCTGCCGATGGTATGCGGCACCGACGGCATCGGGCTGCTCGACGACGGCACGCGCGTCTATTTCGCCACGCTGCGGGCGCCGTTCGGGGCGCTGGCGGAACGTTCCGTGGCGTCGTGGCATGTGCCGCTGCCCGCGGCGGTCGACGATGCGACGGCGGCGGCGTTGATCAATCCCGCGCTCGGGGCATGGCTGCCGCTGGCCTGGCGCGGCAGGATGACGGCGGGCGAGAACGTGCTGGTGCTCGGAGCCACCGGCGTCACCGGGCGGCTGGCGGTGACGATCGCGCGTATTCTGGGCGCCGGGCGGGTCGTCGCGGCGGGACGGAACCGGACGATCCTGGAATCCTTGAAGTCTCTTGGCGCGGACGCGGTCGTCGATACCGACCAGCCGGTGGAGCAACTCACTGAGGCGTTCGTCGCGGCGGCGGGGCCGAAGGGGTTCGATGTCATCGTCGACTACCTGTGGGGAAAACCGGCGGAAGCATTGATCGGGGCACTGACCGGACACGATCTGTCGGTCGCCGCCACCGGCGCCGGGCGCGGCGTGCGCTTCGTCAGCGTCGGGGAAATGGCTGGGGCCGGCATCACGCTGCCTTCCGCCGTGCTGCGCAGTTCGCATCTGTCGATCCTCGGCAGCGGCACCGGCAATTTCCCGCCGCCGGCGGAAATGAAGGCGACGGTGGCGCGGATACTGGATGAGGCCGCCGCCGGCAGCTTGGGAATCGATACCGAAACGCTGCCGCTCTCGGAAGTGGAGCAGGCGTGGGACAACCCGGCGATGGCCGAGCGGCGGATGGTGCTGGTTCCCTAGCGTGTTTTCGGTTCAGGCATTCCGGGTGGGTCTCCTGTGCCTGACCCACCCGGAACTTTTTGAATGAATAAATTGAATGGTGTATTTATGAGGAAATTGCTCTGGTACTCGTGGCAATAGCGGCTGTTCCGGAGCTCATGCTAGCATCCTGTACCCTTTTGTTCTAAGGGATAATGACGAATAATTTTTATAGAAGACTTGCGGCATGACGGTCAAGAGTATTGCATCGCGTCACGTTTCGGGATGGCTGGATATCTTTTTGGTGTCGGGACACAAGGTGTCGGTTCCGGATTATCTTCGCATCGATCACATCGGCACGCGGGTTAATGTTCCTCCGACGAAGCGGGGGCGCGGTACGAAGATCACGGGGATTCCCAGCGGTACGGTTTATGCAGTGGATCAGTATCCGAAGGAACAGACCTATTTTTTTCCCCACGATAAGGAAGGTCAGGAACGGGAACTTTTCACGATACTGGAGGGGCCGTACCGGGGAAAGCAGGCGGTGGCTACGGCCTTGAAGAATGGCGCTCGGTTTCAGCCGGTCAGGACGACGCCATCGGCCTACATGGTATTCACAATGAAATCGGAAAAAGATGGGGACGGGCATTTATACGGAACGCTGACTTTTGGATCAACCACAGTTACAGCTTTTACCTTTAATCAAAATGCTGTTCCCAAGGGAGAATATCCGATAGAGCTTCCCGATTTTTTTCATGACAAAGGGCGTGCTTATATCGGGATGTGCGAGTGCCCTATGACGTGGTTCCGTGTGGGTAATTCCGGGGATAGGTATATACATCCCGGTGAGCGAAGTGATGGCTGTATTACCATTCCTCCGGGGGAGTGGAATCAGGTTTATCGATATTTGATTACGGCGCGGAAGGGAGACAATATCAATGTGGGCATGGTCAAGGTTATTAATCCTTTTGAAATTAGCTAGTGCCTTTCTATTTTGTGATGTTGCTTTCGCGGAGTTGTCGCGGTTGAAACTTTCAAGCCTGAGGGAGCCGGAAGAGGTCATCGAGTATTTGAAATCCGCGTCGAAAGAAAGCAGGGATATGGCGGAAAAGCTATATGCCGGCGCTGT
>JAVBTC010000075.1:0-3950 GCA_031556405.1 Rhodocyclaceae bacterium | reverse complement strand
AGGGCCGAGGCGAGCGCCCGGGCGCGCACCGCGCGGCGGCTGACCCAGCCGGAAGCGGTCACGTGGGCGCCGAAAAACCCGAAGGTAAACAATCCGACGCCGACAATCACGAGGATCAGCGACGTAAACGCCGTCAACGCCAGCCCCACGCCCGTGATCGCCACCATGCCCGAAAGCACGTTGTGCCGGCCGAACCGCGTGACCAGCCGTCCCGCCAGCGTGGAAGATGCAACGCCGACGAGGTAAAGCAGGAAAACCGCCCCGACCGCGCTCTGGCTCAGGTTGAACGGCGCTTCGAGCAAATGGTAGGTGAGATAGTTGTACAGGCTGATGAAGCAACCCATCAGCAGGAACCCGAGCGCGAACAGCCAGCGCATCCCCTTGTCGCGCGCGTGCATCCAGGCATCGCGCAGGAGACTGGGGAAAAGGCTGCGCAACGAATGGCGCACCGGCCGGAAATGGCGCGATGGCGGCAGGTAGCGCCAGAATTCGAACGCCAGGACGACACCGGCGATGGCCAGCACCGCGACGGCCCAGCGCCAGCCGAAATGGTCGGCGACGATCCCGGCGATGAAACGGCCGCTCATGCCGCCGAGCGCGTTTCCGGCGATATAACTGCCCATGATGCGCGCCAGCGCCAGCGGATCGGTTTCCTCCCCGATATAGGTCATCGCGATCGCCGGCAGCCCGGCGAGAAAAAAGCCGAGCAGGGCGCGAAACACGAGCAACTGCGTGTAATCCCCGGCGGCGATGCAGGCGACCGAGCACAGCACCGCCAGTGACAGCGCCACGCACATCAGGGGCTTGCGGCCGACGCGGTCGGACAGCAGCGCGGCGGGAATCAGCATGAACGCGAGCATCCCGGTCGAGACCGAAATCACGCCGCTGGCCGCCGCGGGCGGCAAATGGAATTCCGCCGAAAAAAGCGGCAGGAGCGGCTGCATTCCATACAGCGTGGAAAACGTCGCGAAGCCGCCGCAAAAGAGCGCGCGCACGGCGCGCCGGAATTCGGGCGTATCCGCCTGCAGGCGGGGCTGCGGGCAAGAAGACCGGGGTGGTGGCTCGGGTGCGGCCCCAGCCGGGCCTTCGCCGTGCGGAGAGGAAGAATCTGAGGAAGAGTCGTTCATGAATCGATGGAAAATGGTTGCGACCGGATTTCGTGGAAACGATACAATCCAAGGTTCGATAGTCGGTGCCTTATTCTAACGACCCCGGGCCCGATCTCGGCTCCTGATTTCCGAATCCCGAATTCTGACTCCGGACTTCCAACTCCCCAATCCCGGATTTTTCCCTTGCCGAAAGAATCCCATGTCCACGAATCCCTACCAGCCGCCGCAAAGCCCCCTCGAGGATGCCCCCAGCGAGACCGCAGGGCCGAAAGGACTCGGCGGCTGGCTGATCCTCGTCGGCCTCGGGCTGGGTATCGCGATTCTGCGGCTGCTGTTCATCCTCGTCACCATCTTTCTCCCCCTTTTCCTCCAGGGGCAATGGAGCCTGCTCACCACGCAGGGATCGGAACACTATCACGCCCTCTGGGGGCCGCTGATCATATTCGAAATCGTCGGCAATCTCGCGCTCATCACGCTGGCCGGATACCTGCTTTACCTCTTCTTCACGAAATCGCACCGTTTCCCCCGTTTTTTCATCGGCTATGTGCTGCTGCAACTTCTCGTCGTCATCGGCGATTTCTTCCTCGCCAATCTCATTCCCGCAGTGGCATCGGAAAACAATACCGAATCCTGGACCGAAATGTTCCGTTCGATCATCTACGCGCTGATATGGATTCCCTACATGCTGCGTTCGAAACGGGTAAAAAATACGTTCGTCGAATAAAACCGTGGAATTTCAAAGAAGCGGTACCAAAAAAAGCGGCACTTCCCGTGCCGCTTTTTCTTTCGTGGAACGGATCCGCTCTTACTGAGCCTCGATCACTCCGCACGCCACCCGTCCGCCGGAATTGCCGGTAGGCTGGGTTTTGTAATCGTCCGCCGCCGCGTGCACGATCAGGCCGCGCCCGACGATATTGTTCGCCCCCGCGCCCAGCGTAATGCCCGGGAGCGTCACCTCGAGCCGTGCCTCGCCGGCGGCGTTGGCGGTCAGTTGCGGCAGATCGCCGGCATGATGCTTGCTCTGCATCGGGTCGCCGTGCGGCGCGCCGGTCGGATTGAAATGGCCGCCCGCGCTGGTCGCGTCCGGAGCGCTGCAATCGCCTTTCTCATGGATATGGAAACCGTGCAGACCCGGCGTCAGGCCGGAAATGCTGGCGACGACGCGTACCTTGTCGCCTTCCTGGACGAATTCGACCGTACCCTTCGTCTTGTTGCCCTGCGTCGGTTCCATCTGCGCCACGGCGCGGGTCGCCACGGCGCCGGTGTTGCTGGTGGAAGCGCAGCCGGCCAACGCCGCCAGGCCAATCAGGCCCGCCATGCCCAGCATTTTCGGCAGCATCCGACGATTAAGCGTTTTTTCCTCCATAACGTGCATTTTTGATTCCTCTCGCTTGTAGTTGAAAAACATTCATTCGATAATCAATGACAGAATTACCGTGTCGATGTTTCGGGCACGTTCGTAACATTTCCCGGCAGTCGCGGACATTCGGGAAACGCTACGCCAGCCCGCTGACATTCTATCTTGTTTTCATTTCATGACGCCCTCCGCTCCCTCCCTTCCGCACTCGGCTTCCGCCTTGATCGACCGCTATGGCCGGCGCATTACTTATCTGCGCCTGTCGATCACCGACCGCTGCGATTTCCGCTGCACCTATTGCATGAGCGAGGAAATGAGCTTTCTGCCGCGCGACGCGGTACTTTCACTCGAAGAATGCCTGACCGTCGCGCGCGTTTTCGTCAAACTGGGCGTCACCAAGATCCGCATCACCGGCGGCGAACCGCTGGTGCGGCGCAACGCCCCGTGGCTGCTGCGTGAAATCGCCGCCCTGCCCGGCCTTTCCGAACTGGTCCTGACCACCAACGGCTCGCAGCTCGAACGCTTCGCGGAACCGCTTTTTGCCGCCGGCGTGAAAAGAATCAATATCAGCCTCGATACCCTCAAGCCGGAACGCTTCCGTAGCATCACCCGCATCGGCGACATCGGGCAGGTACTGGCGGGCATCGCCGCCGCGCGGGCGGCCGGCTTTCAGCGCATCAAGCTCAACACGGTGATGATGCGCGGCGTCAACGACGACGAATTCACAGACCTGGTGCATTACGCCCTCCGCCACGACCTCGATATCACCTTCATCGAGGAAATGCCGCTCGGAGAAACCGGCCACGACCGCCTCCACAGCTACATGAGTGGCGACGAGGCGCTTGCGCTGCTCGGCAGGCATTTTCCGCTCGTTCCCTCGGCCGAGACGAGCGGAGGTCCGGCGCGCTACTGGCGGCTGCCGGAAACGAAAACCCGGATCGGCTTCATCTCCCCCTTGAGCCACAATTTCTGCGACACCTGCAACCGCGTCCGCGTCACCGCGCGCGGCGAACTGCATCCCTGTCTCGGACAGAACGACGCCCTGCCGCTGATGCCGCTGCTGCGCGCGCACTCGACCGGCGGGAACGACGAAGACAGCAAGGATAACGACGGGCGCCTGCTGCAAGCCATCGCACAAAGCATGGGATTGCGTCCGAAGGGTCACGACTTCAGCTACGACACCCCCCCTGGAAATTCCCTGCCGGAAGACGAAAAACCGCGCGTACTGCGCTTCATGTCGATGACCGGCGGCTAAGAAGCCCTGACAAAAAGCCGCTGGCGGTGTTGCGCCTCTTGGCCGTACCCACTCGTATGTCTTCGTCGGCACGCCTCGTCGGCACCGCTTCGCTGCATTTTGTTAGGACTTCCGAGAGGGCGCCGGAAAACAGGCGCGGCGAAAAAATTCCCTGGATTCCCGCCTGCGCGGGAATGACGGAGAATGACGAAAAATGATGGACCGCAGCGTTTATCAGCGTATCGGCTAC
>JAVBTC010000001.1:0-40684 GCA_031556405.1 Rhodocyclaceae bacterium | reverse complement strand
CTTTAGCAGCATGGCCTGCTCGTCCGCACCGAGCTCGCCGATTTCGTCGAGGAACAATACGCCGCCGTCGGCCGCGCGCAGCAGCCCTTCGCGGGCGTTCTGGGCGCCGGTGAAAGCTCCCTTGACGTGGCCGAACAGCGCCGACATGGCACCGTCGCCGCGTAAGGTAGCGCAGTTCACCTCGACGAAACGGCCCTGAAACTGATGGCGCGCACGCTTCAGTTCGTAGATCCGCCGGGCCAGGAAGGATTTTCCGGCACCGGTTGGGCCGATCAGCAACATGGGCGCGCGGGAACGTCCGGCGACCCGCTCGATCTGCTCGATCGTGCGGTTGAATGCGGCGTTGCGCGTGGCGATGCCGGATTTGAGAAAGGCCAGGCTCTCTTCCTGTTCACGGCGGAAACGCGACACGATGCGGTCATAGCGCGACAGATCGAGATCGATCAACGCCACCGTACCCTCCGGATGTCGCGCTTCGTCCCTGCGTCGCGACGGCGAGGTCTGTATCAGCCGTGCCGGCAGATAGCGCGCTTCGGTCAGGAGAAACCAGCAGATCTGCGCCACGTGGGTTCCGGTGGTGATATGCACCAGATAATCCTCGCGCTCGGTGTCGAAGGAATAGGCGCTGGCGAAATCGTGCAGCGCACCGTAGACCTCCTCGAAATCCCAGGCGTTGTGCAATGCCATGGGATGCAGGCGCACCTCGGTTTCCGGCGAAACACCGGCGATATCCGCGGCGATACGCCCGGCCAGGCCGACATCGCACGCCTCCATGCCGTGAATCAGTTCCAGGCGATCGATCAACAGATCCTGCTGCTGGCACAGGCCCACAGTGGGCCGCCATTTCTGCCAGCGTTCCGCACCCTTGCCGACGCGGTCGAGCGTGGAACCGATGAAACCGATGGCGACCGTTCTGCGCGAGGAAGTCATTGCCGCCCCACCTCTTCCAGCAAGGGCGATTCGAACATCGCCGCCGGCGAAATCACCGGTTCGTCCAGAGGCACCCGCCGGCCATAGCGCTCGCGCAACTTGGCTTTCACTACCGGAGAACTCAGGTCGAAATCGCGGATCTTCTGCAAAGTACCGATCTTCACGCCCAAAGCGCGCTCGTAAATTTTCCACACCAATTCGGAACAGTAAAAACGCCGGTCGGACCATTCAAAAGCCGAATCGTACGGCTTGCCGACCAGCGCTTCCGCCTGCTCGCGCAACTTCTTCAACCCCGCCGGAGTCAGCCGCCCGTTCGCATCGCGCAGGCGCTTGACCACGTAATGACCACCTTCGCCGCGGGCGATCCACTCATCCACCGGCGTGTAACGAACCCCGGCGCCGGCCTCGAACACGCGATACGCGCCGTCGCGATAGAGCACCATACCCATATGGCTGTACGGCGAATGGGTCGCCAGTTGAATGGCTTGGCTCTGCGCCGAACGCGAACGCTGGAAAATCAAATCTCCTTCGCGAAGGTCCGGCTTCACCTGTGCCGCCATACACGACAGCGCCACGCACCACAGCACCAGACAAAACACACAGAAAACCGACCATCCCCGGAAAATCCGCAACCGCATATCGTACTCCTTGCGTAGCCGACGAAATGATTATATTAAAAGATAAATTCTTATATATACAGATATAAATTATCAGTTCATCTCTTGGCCGACTATTCGCCAAAAAATCCAAATTTATAAATTATTCTTTTAAAACCAATAACATGAAGAAAAAATTCAGCAGTGCTGAAAAATCTGGCACGCCACCTGCTTTATCCCAGACAGCAAAAACGCAAGACAGTGAGACGACAAAATGGCCAACAACACGATATTCAATACCCGCGCAGCCACGCTGCCCGCCTGCGACGCCTTCAACCACGGCGGAGCGGGCGCCTATGCTTACAGCGCCAGGCACAAGCTGGCGCAACTGGCGACGACAGGCTGCCTGAACCAGACCTTCTACGCCGATGCGGAAGACCAGTTGACCGAGGTACTCACCCTCGCCAACCGGCTGGACCCGTCGTTCGTCGCCAAAACCGCGGTTTATGCCCGCCGGCGCGGCCACCGCGGTGCGCTGCATCGACGTGGCGGCCCTGGTGGCGGCGGCGATTCTGCGCCGGCAGCCGCAAGCCCGCATAATGCCGTTCGAGCGCAGCGTGGTGAAGGTCAAGCTCAATCCGAACGACAGCGTGATGAAGAATGCGCAGAAACTGGCCGCCATCGGCGGTGGCGGAACGAACTGCTCCGCGCCGCTGGCACAATTGGCCGACGCGCGGGCCAAGGTGGATACGCTGATCCTGGTTTCCGACAACGAATCCTGGATCGACGCGCAACGCCGCGGAGCGAGCGAAACCATGCGCCAATGGGACCGGATCAAGCGCCTGAACCCGGAAGCTCGCATGGTGTGCATCGATATCCAGCCGTATGGGACGACGCAGGCGCAGGAACGCGCGGATATTCTCAACATCGGCGGCTTTGGAGATGCCGCGTTCGACGTAATCGCCCAGTTCGCCCGCGGCAGCTACGATGCACAGCGCTGGGTAGACGCCATCGAAGCGACGGAGGTATGAAAGGAACGTATAACGGAATCAAAATCGTAAATTTGCGAATGACACAAATGGCACGAATGCCCGTGGGTATACATGGTCATAGCCGGTTCGAATCCGGCCCGCGGCAACGCGGAACACTCACGATCGTTGTCGTGTCTCCTTTTGTGTCTCCTTTCGCGCCTCTCTTTACAGGTCATGCGACGAATGCCGGTGGAACTACACCCTGATAAGGTCGAAATGCGGGTTCGATTCCCGTCGGCTCCAGGAATACAGGGGGGCCGTAGTTCAACGGTAGAACACGAAAACGTTTCACCACCTTTGTCGTCGCACTTTTTTCACAGCCCGCCGGGCCGGCGGGCGGGCAGCGAATGCCGGGGATAGTCCATCGAGTCGCGGGTTCGATCCCCGCCCCGCGCAAGCGGGTAGCTCAGTCGGTAGAGCAGATCTGTCCCTTCCTTTTGTCGCTGCCTCCGGAGACGCGGGCCAGCGGGGCGTTCCCATGCCCCGATGTCCCGATGCGCGCGAGCCGGAAAACCCGAAGATTCACCAATACCCATTGTCGTTTGATACGAATACAAAGACAGGAAAGAAAGATGAAAATGGAAAAAAACAGCTACCAATTGCTGGAAGTAAGCGGCGGCAAGCCGATCAAATTGTGGACCAACGGCGTGCCGGTGGAAGACGATGCCCGCCGTCAACTGATCAACACCGCGAAGATGCCGTTCATCTTCAGGCACCTGGCGGTGATGCCGGACGTGCACCTGGGGAAGGGATCGACCATCGGCAGCGTCATTCCCACCCTGGGCGCGATCATTCCGGCCGCCGTGGGCGTGGACATCGGCTGCGGAATGATCGCCGCGCGCACCTCGCTGACGGCGTCGGACCTGCCGGACAACCTGCACGCCCTGCGCTGCGCCATCGAGAAAGCCGTGCCTCACGGCAAGACGTTTGGACGGCGCGACCAGGGCGCCTGGGACAACGTACCCGAGCAGGCCGACCAGGCATGGGAAACCCTGGCCGCCCGCTTCAAGGCGATCACGGAAAAATATCCGAAACTGCTGAAAACCAACAATCGTATCCACCTAGGAACCCTGGGAACCGGCAATCACTTCATCGAGGTTTGCCTCGACGAGGCCGACCGTGTGTGGTTCATGCTGCACAGCGGATCGCGCGGCGTGGGCAATGCCATCGGAAACCTGTTCATCGAACTGGCGCGGCTCGACATGAGCCAGCATGTCGCCAACCTGCCGGACCGCGACCTCGCCTATTTCAAGGAAGGCAGCCGGTACTTCGACGACTACGTGGAAGCGGTCGGCTGGGCCCAGGATTTCGCGCGGCAGAATCGTGAACTGATGATGCAGGCGGTGGTGGCCGCGGCGCGCGCGGTAATCGCCAAGCCCTTCGATGCCAGCCTGGAAGCGGTGAACTGCCACCACAACTACGTGCAGAAGGAACGACATTTCGGCGAAGAAATCCTGGTGACCCGCAAGGGCGCGGTCTCCGCGCAGAAAGGGCAGCTCGGCATCATTCCCGGCTCAATGGGTGCGAAAAGCTACATCGTGCGCGGACTCGGCAACGAAGAAGCGTTCTGCTCCTGCAGCCACGGCGCCGGCCGCACCATGAGCCGCACGAAGGCGAAGAAACTCTTCACCGTGGAAGATCAGATTCGCGCTACCGCGCACGTGGAATGCCGCAAGGACGAGAACGTGATCGACGAAATTCCGATGGCGTACAAGGACATCGACGCCGTCATGGATGCCCAGCGCGAACTGGTGGAAATCCTGCACACCCTGCGCCAGGTGGTATGCGTGAAAGGATGAAGAGGGTTGCCCACGAAAGCGCGAGCGGCTCCGGGAGGCTTTCTCCCCTGCCGCTCGCCACTCACCACTCACCACTCACCACTCACCACTCACCACTCACCACTCACCACTCACCACTCACCACTCGCCGCCTGCCACCCGCAACAAAGAAAAGGAAGAAAAGATGCATCAGGAAGACCTCCATCCGCTGCCCGCCGCCATGCGCGAGCGGGGATTGGAAGAACTGCGGCGGCTCGAACGCGAACACCGGGTACGCGTGCTCTACGCCTGCGAATCCGGCAGCCGCGCCTGGGGCTTCGCCTCCACGGACAGCGACTTCGACGTGCGTTTCCTCTACGTCCACCAACCCGACTGGTATCTGCGCGTGGAGGAACCGCGCGACGTGATAGAACGTCCGCTCACCGACGAACTCGACATCGGCGGCTGGGAACTGCGCAAGGCTCTGCGCCTGTTGCGCGGATCCAATCCGGCGTTATTGGAGTGGCTGAACTCGCCGCTGGTATACCGCAGCGATACGCAGGCGACCGCGCGGCTGCGCGCATTGGCGGAAGATTTCTACTCACCGGTAGCGGTGCGCGCGCACTACCTGTCGATGGCCAAAAAGAACTTTCGCGGCTACCTGCAGGGCGACGAAGTCCGCTACAAGAAATACCTCTACGTGCTGCGCCCGCTGTTGGCGGTACGCTGGATCGACCGCGGCCTCGGCATGCCGCCGACGGAATTCGAACGGCTGCTGGAGGCCACCCTGGACGATCCGGCACAGCGCCGCGAAGTCGATGCGCTGCTCACGCTCAAGCGCCAGGCCGCCGAGGCGGAATACGGCCCGGCGCGCCCCGTACTGCACCAGTTGATCGCGGAGGATCTGCAACGCGCCGAACCCTTGAGCGCCCCCGAAAGATCCGCCGGAGACGTGCGCCGTCTGGACGAGTATTTGCAGCACTGTGTTTTCGCCTGCGCGGAGGAAACGCCTTCACACGAATGAAGCATCGAGAAAACTCCGGATGGCCGGAACGAACCGGCTCCCGGACCGGCAACGCAAACACGACAAAAAAGAACAGGGAGCAAGATGAACGACGAAATGATTGAACTCGACGGTACCGAGGGCGGCGGGCAGATATTGCGCAGCGCGCTGAGCCTGTCGATGATCAGCGGCCGCCCCTTCCGCATCGGAAACATCCGTGGCCGCCGGGCACGGCCGGGATTGATGCGTCAACATCTGACGGCGGTCCGCGCGGCGGCGGAAGTATGCGCCGCGCGGACCGAAGGCGCGGAACTGGGGTCGCGCACCCTGAGTTTCCGGCCCGGCGCCATTCGCGGCGGCGACTTCCGTTTCGCCGTCGGCAGCGCGGGCAGCGCCACCCTGGTGCTGCAGACGGTGCTCCCCGCGTTGTTGCGGGCACCGGAACCAAGCCGCCTGAGCATCGTCGGCGGTACCCACAACCCGCTGGCGCCACCGGCGGATTTCATCGAACGCGCCTGGCTGCCGCTGCTGCGGCGCATGGGCGCGCGCGTGGAATTCAAATTGCTGCGCCACGGTTTCATGCCGGCCGGCGGCGGCGAACTGGAAGCCGGCGTGCAGCCGGGCGACCTGCAACCGCTGCACTTGCCCGAGGCAGGAGAAGAACGGTCCCGCGCGGCGCGCTCGCTGTTCGCTGGCATTCCCGGCCACGTCGGGGAGCGGGAACTGGAACGGGTGCGCCGGAAAGACGGCTGGCACGACGCCGAATTGCACATGGTGCGCCTGCCGGAAGACCAGGGGCCGGGCAATGCCCTGCTGCTGGAAGTGGAATGCGCGCACCTGCGCGAAGTCTTTTGCGGATTCGGCCAGCCGCGCCTGAGCGCCGAGCGCGTGGCCGAACAGGCGCTGCGCGATGCCGAGGATTGGCTGAAAAGCGGCGCCGCCGTCAGCGGATACCTTGCCGATCAGCTATTGCTGCCCATGGCGTTGTCCGGCGGCGGAAGCTTCACCACGCCGCGCATGACCGACCATCTGCAAAGCAACGCACGGGTGATCGAATGTTTCCTGCCGGTACGCATCCGTAGCGAATCCCTCGCCAGGAATCGCCTCGGCATCCGTGTCGCGCCGGTTCAAGGCGAATGCCGGGAAAATTCCGGAAACGCCTGATCGGCGCATATTCGCGTCTCCGAGGCCGCTTTATGCCGGCATCGATCGACTGTGGCTCTCGCTATGACGGGAACTTTTTTTAAACATGCCGCTGCGTTGTCCGGAGCCGTACAAAGCCCAAAAATACGGAAATCGGCCTTGCATGGAGAGATGCAAAAACAATATATATTCCATATTTAGTTAAATTTACTATGATTTGTGTAGTAAGTTTAAACATGAAATTAAAATTCAAAAATGGAATTTTGTTTCCTTCCGATCATGCCCTGCATTTTGTCTCAGCATTCTTTCCCCTCCCCGGAATCGCCTTCGGGCCGCGCACTGCTGCGCGGCCGGGATTGAATGCCCCGCTGATGCCCCGTTGACATCAAATTGACATCCCGGCGACGTCTCGTTGACGCTCTTATGACCAGGCTTTGCCGGGGCATTACAAGGCGGCGCAGGCGCACCGGCCATCCAGCGGAGCCTTCCGGTCCGCCATTTGCTTATTTCACATCGATATCGCTCTGACAGCCGCCTCCAATCTGGGACGGCCGGCGGCACTCAATCTCATGATTCCAAGTGCTCTCGCCATTTGAACCAGGCTCCATTCCTCACCCCTGGAAGAATCAAACACCAGGACGGCCAGGGATCTCAGTTCTTCAGCACAAACCTCATCAATCGCGCGCTGCTGATCGTGCGCTGGCGGACGCCATGGGACAGATGAACGTGGAACCAGATGTTCGGGCCAGTAGAAAGTACCCACCTCTTCCTCAGAACTGCGGCAGTGCTTGCGAGCCACTTCCTCGACACGTTCCATAATCCTGCGTCCAGTACGTTGCCATCCGTGTGCTCTACTAATGTGGCGCGCCAGCACTGCATCCTGAACCGGCCCCTCCGTTGCAACAATGTGGGAGATCATTTCTGCCAACACTTGTTCGTATGACTGTTCAAAAAACGCATCAGGTTTTGCGGATGCGGAGAGATGAGTCAGATTCGCCTCTACGAACGTCGGCCGATGTGAATTCTGTCTATCCGGATAAGAAGCCACGTCGCGTACATATGACTCTTGAGCATGCATATGCGTAACGGACCGTTCCCCGGCGGCTTCGCCGCTTGCTTTCGCGATGGCTGCTTCAGCGGCTTGTTTAGCAGCTTGTTTTTCCACTTCTCTCTCTGCTGCCAGCACACGTTTTGCCCGGTTCGATTCCAGGAATGTCTTGAGTTGCTGGTCTAAACGATCAAGCGTGCCTGAGCGATCTACCCACCAGTCCGTGGACCACACGCGCAAAATCTCCCACCCAAGGCCACGGAGTACCTGCTCTCGCAATTTATCCCTGTCTCTGGCCGTCGCAGACCGGTGATAGGTGGCTCCATCACACTCAATACCCGTCAAGTAGGTGCCGGGAGCATCCGGATGTACCACTGCGAGATCGATGCGGAATGAAGATGCGCCCACCTGCGTGTGTAGTATCCAACCCCGCGTAGCCAGCGCATCGGCGACAGCCTCCTCAAAAGGGCTCTCGAAATCGCCAAGGCTCCCGCGCGTAGCCTCCGCCAACACGCGAGGCCCCCGCTCGGCAAACTCCAGGAAATGCTTCAAATCGCGCACTCCAAGCGCCTGTGTTCGAGACAGATCCATCCGCTCGGATCTGATACTTGAAAATACACGCAACTCCTGGCGGGCTCGCGTAATTGCCACATTCAATCGCCGCTCGCCGCCCTCGCGGTTCAGTGGGCCGAAATTCATCGACACCGCGCCACTGGCATCCGGGCCGTAGGTGATCGAAAAGTACATGATGTCCCGCTCGTCACCCTGAACATTTTCCAGATTTTTGACAAAAAGCGGCTCAAGCTCTGCTTCAGAGAAATAAGGCTCGAGCGAAGGGTCTTTACGTCTCTCCTCATCGAGCAGGTCTTCGATAAGCTTTTGCTGCTCCATGTTGAAAGTCACGACGCCAATAGTGCATCTCGGAATCGCGGAATCGCGGAATCCAGGGGATTTGAGACGCGAAACGATATCGGCAACAAGCGCCCTGGCCTCGGGTTTATTGATTCTCGCCCCACCTTTCTCGTACACCCCGTTGGCGTAGTGGAAGCTGACCGCTTGATCTTCTGTTACCGGCGACGGAAATGTCACCAATCCACCACCGTAGTAGCGATGATTGGAGAACGCGATGAGGCTTTCATTCCGGCTTCGGTAGTGCCACGAGAGATTTAATGTCGGCAAGTTGGCACCCAGGCATTCGTCAAGAATGCTCTCCAATTCCCCCTCAATATCTTCATCGTCCAGCGACGACTCCGCTCTATCGAAGAACGAAGTCGGGGGCAGTTGTTTAGGGTCTCCCACCATGACTACCTGTTTGCCACGGGCAATGGCGCCGATAGCATCCCAGACCGCGATCTGGGATGCTTCGTCGAAAACCACCACGTCAAATTGCTCTGTATCCGGTGCGAGATATTGGGCAATCGAAAGCGGACTCATCAACAGGCACGGAGTGAGTTTGGTCAACGCAGATGGAATGGCGCCGATCAGTTCACGCAACGGCAAATGGGCACGTTTCTTCGCGATTTCCCGACGCAGTATCCCCCACTCCGAGTTGCGTTTGACGTCGTCTTGAGAGGGCAACCCCGAGCACAAGCCCGCACGAACCCAAGCACGGGTCAACTCGGTAAATTTCTCGTCGAGGTGCCGGAAATCGGCGATTCGTTTTTCATGCTCTGCGGAAACGAAGGTCCGGATTACCGGCTCGTTATCCACTACCGCATTCAGCCACCAACGGCAGTAATTCGTTTCAAAAGCACGCCGAATCCCGCCACGCCCGATCTTTCCATTTTCCATGCCCTCGATTAGCGGCCCCAAGCCGAGAGATGCCGCTTGCCGCCGCACCTTCATCCATGCACACCATGCATTCAACCTGGCCTCCGACTGCACGATTGCATGGCACCGATCAAGAAGGTCGACGATATCGGATTCACTGAAGTCGTTATGCCCCTGCTCTGAAAAGTCACCTTGTTGGGCAAGTCGATCGACGGCCGGCTGCAGTTTCAACCATGCTTCCACGTATTTCCGACCAGCCGCCGCCACGCGGCCATCCGGGTCCAACAGCGCATTTCCGTCGACGACAAGGCGCTCCAGCGCAGACACGACCGTAGAAAGATCCGAGGGCTCCGTCGCGAGGTTGGCAATCGCTGTTGCCATTGTCCTTTGAAAACCGACGGCATGTCCTATTTCCTGGATGTCCGTTTCAAGCTCACGCCAAAGTCCGCCAGTCGTATCTCTGAGTTCCGAAAGATCCCGCAGCCTGCCCTCAATTGAAGCGCGACGGCACAGCGTCGCATGGTCCTTGGAGAAACGCTCGCCGCAAATTCCCCGGACTATCTCGGGAATGTCTTCATCCAAACAGCCACATGGACGGATCGCCTCCAGTTTCCTCGCAAACCGGAGCGCGGCGTCCAGAGCCGGCGCATCGGTATCCAGTCCCTTCCACAAGCCTTCGGTCTGGCTCTCAAGACTGCCGAAGGCATTCAGAGCCTGATCGAGTTCCACCAGTTTTCGCAGCTTCCGCGCTTCGAGCGCCAGATTTTCACCCGCGCGGCCGGAAGCAAGGAGGTCCAGCCCTTCATCAGACCAAGCGGCGCGTTCTCGGGCAGCTTTCAGCGTTTCCTGGAGCTTGAGTGCCGCCCGGAGATACTCCGGCTTGGATTTCAAGCCATGCCACACCTCCGCCGCTTCGGAGCCGATATCCAGCTTTTCGACTTCGCTTCGGGTATCTCGAATACCTACGAGCACTGTCAGATCACTCGCAACGTCCGGCTCCCTCTGACCCGCCACCAGTGCTTCCAGCGTTCGGCGTACTTTGCGTTTACCCAGCCAGGATATCGGCCAGAACGATTGGCCGGCTTTAGTGTACTCGCGTTGCAGTTGATAGACATTCAACTGCTCAATGCTTTCCGTGTAACGTACGGACAACTGTTTTTCCAACTCGCCGATACGCTCAAGCAGCTCGATACCTTTACGCAGACCATCCTGAACGTCATAGACCCAGGGTGGGGAAAGCGCATCCTGAATCGCACGCCGTTGTGCCAATAAATCAAGCGCCATTTCCACGTTTCCGGCCACAGCGGGTGTCCAGCCATCCGACAGTTGTTTTGTCAGCACACCATGCGCTTCAAGCAGTTCAAGCCCGCTTTGCAGTCGCTCCGAGATAGTTTTTGCGTTGGCACGGAATACAAACCGCCAGTCTTTACCGGCGGCCTGCGGCAACGCGCGGGAAAGCGCAGCGAGTGCCGCGCGTGGACGTTTTGTGAGCGCACATTCGGGAAGGCCGAGTACCTCCAGGAGAACTGCCGCAGTCGAACGAACATCTTCTGCGACAGGAATGACAGCCCTCGCCGCATCGATCAGCGCTTTTCGCCATGTCGGCGACCAGTCGGCATACCGGATCGGCGAGAGCGGCCCCGATGTCAGCGCCTGTTGGCCAACAGCCACGGCATTGACCTCAAGACAATCCGCAACTTCCTTGAGCAGATCCATGTCTTTGACGCCGTGCGTGGCATAAGACAGCCACGACAGTTCCAATGCGGGAACATCGTTGTTATCGACGACGATACCAATGGCTTTATAAATGCTGTAGCCATTGAAATGACGATGGTGAAGACGTTCGACATAACCGTTAAGCTGCCCGCGCAAAGTTTTCAACCGTTCCGCTTCCGCTTTCCAGGCTTCGGCATCGATGGTTCCCTGTGCTTCCCATGCCGTTTTCAATTGCGCCAGAACATCCAGTTTGCGGGCTTTGCTCGAGTGCAATTCCAGGCAAAATTCTCCCAGCTTCACTTCCCGAAGGCGTCGATAAACCACATCAAGCGCCGCAATTTTCTCCGAGACAAACAGAACCCGTTTCCTCTCCGCAAGGCACTGAGCGATCAGGTTTGAAATCGTCTGGCTCTTTCCCGTACCCGGGGGGCCGATGAGAACGAAGTCGTTACCCCTGGTAGCCGCCATTACTGCCGAAAGTTGCGAAGAGTCCGCAGGCAATGGGCAGAACGTATGCTCCGGCCCGAAATCGCGATCCAGGGATTCAGGGTTGGGGAAACCGGTATAGCCGGCATAGGGATCTCTCGGCGTATCGATCAAATGCTTTACCACCGGGTTGAGCTTTAACTGGTCGGTGCGTTGTACCAGGTCGACCCACATCAGATATTTGGCAAACGAGAACATGGACAACACCACATCCTCCGATACCTCCCACCCCTTGATATCTTTAATCGCCACGGAAACCGTACGCCAGATTTTGGAAATATCCAGCCCGGACTCATCGCGATCCAGCTCCCCTTCTTTGATTCCGAGCTCAAGATTAAAGTCCTGGCGCAACATTTCGATCAAAGTTGGATTAAAGCGCGGTTCATCGTCGTGAAGCGTCAGCGTAAATCCCGACCGGACGCTTTTGCGTTGCAGAGCCACCGGGATAAGGATGAGTGGCGCACGGTATTTGTGATCAGGTTTATCATCCCGCGTCCAGTTCAGGAAACCCAGCGCCAGGAACAGCGTATTCGCGCCTCCTTCCTGCAAGGTAGTTCTCGCTGCCCGATAGAGCTCAACAAGACGGACATCGAGTTCTTCCTGCGGCAGTCCGACAAAAACTTCTCGCCGCCTGAGCGCATCGAGCGCATGCTCCCGACGGAGGTCCTCCCTTTCGCGGCTTTCGTGGATTGCTTGATCCCTCGGATCGGTTCCTTCCATCAGGTCCGGGCGAGGGAGTAATTTGATCCCCTTACCCTCCGCCACCAAATCCTCAAGCGAACCGGGATCCGGCGCATCCAGTTTCAGCGCTTTCTTGCCGGCTTTGAAATTCAAAAGATTGTTGCGAAGCGAGAGATCGAGCAGTTTGCGTTGCCAGCGTGCGAGACGGTCTTTCGGGTCCAGGGTCACGGCATCCGGAATGCCCCCTTCTTCCTCCGGAAATTCCGGCGGTTCTTCAAAAGGCGCCTCTCCGCTGGATTCAGGCTCGTCCTTCGACACTGAGACTTGGGTCTCCGTACTTGCAAGAGGCTTGATGCGCTGCAGGCGCGCGCGGCGAATATCAACCGCCAATTCAAACGATTCCGCTTTTTCTTCGGAGATCTGCCCCACGCCATACTCAGTTGCATAACGAAAACCGACAGGTGGACGCTGCGTCACCAGCGTAGTCTCAAAGAGCGCCAACTCCTTGAGCGCCACCCTTTTGCGCAGAGCGGTCACATCGTCGACGACCGAGGTGGAAAACTCTTCGGATCTCAACCATACGCCGGCAAAAGCATGCCCCCGAGTAAACACTAGGATGGGATTGAGCCCGGCTTGCTCGATGGCGGAGCAAAACAGCAAAGCAAGATCCAGGCAGGTTGCAAGTCCAGAGTCAGCTATGTGCCCGGAAGAGCGGACCTTCTGTCCCGTGTGCTCGAAGCTGGCGGGAGGGAGCGCATAGTCGAGCTTCATCGCTACCACGGCACCCCAGATAGCCGATACGAGTTCCCATGCTCTTTTCGGCCCGCCTTTGTATCCATCCAGTGCGGTATTCTTCCCGTGGTCTCGCAGAACGTCGGCAGCTTTCTTCAATAGCCGATCAATCGCAGGCTCATTGGGCTGCACAAAGGCTGCCACCATATCCGGCATGTACGCGATGCCACCCCACTGGTTTCTGGGCAGCAGTTCCACCGTCTTGGTCAGCACGGCAGGCTCGCTCGATGTTTCTACCTGAAGTTGCCGGAGGGTAACGGTAACCGTGGCTTTTTCAGCTTCGGTCAGACGGCTGAACAAGGCACCATCCAGCTGAACATCCAAGTCCCGCAGCCGGTAGGTCTGACCAGCGCCAACGGAATCAAGCCGCCAAGTCCGCGGCTTCACAAAAGGCGGCATTGCTTCGAGAACGATCTCCAATGCCTTGGAATCCTGCTCCAATGAACTGGCGATACTGAGCTCGCGGATCATCGGGACAGCATTCTGGAAATCAGCCAAGTTGAGCTTGGCGGCAAACGTCGCCTCGATCTTCAATTCCCGGACAATCTCTTGCTGAACAGCATCCGGCTGCTGTCCAGCCGAATCTCCATGGGAATCCATTACCATTTCTGCCATATGCGCACCTCTGACATCAGTTCCACACGGGCCATCCGGGCCCCTAAATGCGACTCATAGGTATTCCCTTAAGTCGGGCTTTTCTAATACTCAAAGAGAGTCAAGTATATTGGAATATCAGATGTCAGCAAAGTACGATATCCGACGCGGATCAGGGGTCATTTTCTCTTCCTTCAGCAGTTCGCAGATGATGTCGATGCGGGAATCGTTCCTGGAGGGAGAGAGGTAAAAACACCAGAAATTCCATATTTAATTAAATAAATTATGATTACAGTAGACATTTTAAGAATCGAATTAAAATTCAAAAATAGAATTTTGTTTCTTTCCGGTCATGCCCTGCATTTTGTCTCAACGTTCTTTCCGCTCCCCAGCGTCGCCTTCAGGGCGCGCACTGCTGTACGGCCGGGATTGAACGTCCTATTGATGTCTTGTTGATACCCCTATGACCAAGCTTTGCCGGAGCATTACAAGGCGGCGCAGGCCGACTGGTAATCAGACGCACCGAATTGAAGAGATCCGCTGCCATGGAACAACCTGAACATCGGAAAAACGACAAGACCGAAGACGACGCACGAAACATGAGCGGAAAGAAACCCGGCTTGCTCAAATGGTCGTTCGCGCTCGCGGTATTCGTCGCGGTTCCGTGCGTCATCCTGGGAACGGCGCTTCTGATCGAATGCGGCGTCGGCCCGCAACCGGCCGGCTCGTGGTGCGGCGTCGGCTCGATAACGATCATGGCCTTCGCGAGCCCGGTCATTCTCGGTCTCGCGCTTGGGCTTGCTTACCTGCCGCTCCGCCTGCCGATCAGCGAATCGCTGATGCGCTGGACGCTGATCGCGATCGGCGCCCTCGCGCTCTCGTACTGCGCCGCGGACTGCGTCGAGGAAAACAGGCTGATGGTCAGCGTACTGGCGGTGAATCACACCGACGAGGACATCGAGTTCGTTCAGGTGGGCGATGCAAACGGCCTATATAACCTACAGCCGCGAAGCAGGAGCGACACCGCCTGCTGCCTGTATTTGCCGCGCTACTGGAGATCGGGCCGGATGCTGACGATCAGGTGGCAGGGAAAAGGCTACCGGCTCAAGGACGAACATGGCAGGGAGGTGATGCGCGACGGCGACCGGGTATCGGTCACACCGCCATGGAAGGAAAAGAAGGTCGAAATCCCCGAATACGACCAGAACAGGATTCAGCGCCTGGACGTGCATTTTTATCCGAACGGGAAAATCAGAGTGATCGCAGCCGGCGCCAGGTATCCGGAAGCGCCGGACTACCCGGTTCCCTCCCCTGGGAAACACAGGGAGATGGCCGAGTGATGATCGCAATCCTTTCTGTCAGGTGGAAAATTTTTCGAGAAGGGTGCGGAGAGTCCGTTCACGGCCAGGAACAAATACTTGCCGCCGCCGCAGAATCCGGTCAGAAACGAACTTCAGGACTTCCCCGCCATGGACTTCACCCACCATCAACCGGCATGCCCTGAAGGCGGACCATCGCGATCCAGTCCAAAGTACGACCGGGTCATTCGCCGCGCTCGTTCAAGACCCGCGGAGGTTGGACGGCCGCTGAAAAAGACTACGGGCGCGCCTTTGAGATCCGTGGGATTCGATCCCTTGCTGATGGCTTCCATGAACGAACGGATCTCGGGAGATTGAAATGCAACGTGTTTGATGACGGAATCCGACAGAAGCGCCGGTGCCAACTCGATTGCAGCGCGGTAGATCTCATTGTCGAGAAGCCGTCCCTTTTGCAGAATTTCACCGTCCGGTGAAAAAACAAAAAATTCTTCGGAAAACGTCATGCCCTTGCTTTGCAACACTCGACGGCCAAAGGCAATGGGCGTAAACCACAGCGCGTCTCTCGACTGCTCCCACGTGAATCCACGCTCACGAAGCATCCGGGCGATGGCCGTATCACTCTCCGCTTGTGGTGCCAATTGTGGTGCCAATAACGTGTACTGGGTAACGACTTCAGACGCAGTTGCCTGGGACGGTACGTTGTTACGGGCAATGAGCGTCAACTTCTCACAAACTTCCCTGGTGCCGGGAAATGCCCTCGAAAGCCAGGTTGCCGGTACATACGCATGCTCGTTGTGGTGGAAGCAGGGCACTCCGTTACCTTTGGCACGCAAACCTACTTCGCGTTCGTCACCCGCAATCGCCGCAGGAACGAACACTTCGCCGTTCTCCTTCGAGATGCCGAATGTCCGCATCCAGCGCGGAAACTTGTCGCCTCCCATATCACTCACGAACCAGTCCACAAATCCTCCCGAATACCCTGACAAACAATCGCCCTGACAAATAATCGATACGATGCCTAACCGCTCCGGATTTTTCGGAGTGGCTCACACAATAACAGCGAACCGCGCTGGCGCAGAGATTCGTTGCAGGCAGACTGGTTCGGTACGGTATTTCGGCTCCGCAGGCGCATTCATGCCGGAAGCTTGCCGCTTGCTTGATGCCAAGTGTCGCGATTCGCGCAGCAAACTCGGCACGAGCGACGAAGAAGCGAATGGAAGGTCGGGGATAAAATGACCGACGGTTGCTTTTTACGTGGGTAAAAACCGTGCGGAAGTGAAAGCGGGAGCAGGAGTGTGAGCACCCCAGGGATGGAAACAAAAATTCCAGATCAAGTTATAGTAACTTTATCTACGGTAGTGGAATTCAAGAGAAAATTATTTACATGTTTTAGAATCGATAAGATAAGTATTCGTGTGGGCGCGCTTCGCCCATTTCTGCTCGACTTTTTCGGGTTGGATAACAAGGTAAAAGGGGAAAGCAATGAAAACAACGATTTTGGGTAAAAACGGACCACGGGTATCAAGGCTTGGTTTCGGCAGCATGCAGATGGCAACGAAAAAGCCCCATGACGATCAGGAAAGCATCGCGACGATCCAGGCGGCCCTGGAGGCGGGGATTACCTTCCTGGACATCGCCGATTTCTACGGTATGGGACGCGCCGAATATCTGGTCGGTCAGGCCATCAAGGGCCGGAGGGAACAGGCCTTTCTCAGCGTGAAATGCGGCGCCATGTTCTCGCCTTCCGGAGCTTTTCTCGGTGTAGACGGACGCCCGGAGGCGGTGAAGAATTTCGCTTCGTATTCGTTGCAGCGCCTGGGCGTGGAGGTCATCGATCTCTACCAGGCGTGCCGCGTCGATCCGGAAGTGCCGTACGAAGAAACCATCGGCGCCATCGCCGACCTGATCAAGGAAGGCAAGGTCCGCCATCTCGGCGTGTCGGAAGCGGGCGCCAAACATTTGCGCATCGCCCACAGCATCCACCCCGTCGCCGCCCTGGAGATCGAATACTCCCTGGCCTGCCGCTTCATAGAAGCGGAAATACTGCCGACGGCGCGGGAACTCGGCATCGCCGTCGTTTCCTACCGCGTTCTGGCGGACGGCCTCCTGACCGGGGCGGTGACAAGCGAACCGGCAAACGATGGAGGCCACTACACCATACCCCGGCTACAGGGCAAAAACCTCGAACAGAACCTGAACCCCGTGGCTTTTCTCAAGGAACTGGCCGTCGCGAAGGGTTGCACGCCCGCGCAACTGGCCGTCGCCTGGCTCCTTTTCCAAGGCGAGGACATCGTCCCGCTGGTCGGCATGAGCCGGCGAACCCGCATTCCCGAAAACCTGCAAACGCTCGATATTGCTTTTACCGACGATGAACTGAAGGCACTGGATCAGGCTTTCGCGCTGGATGTCATTAAAGGAGACCGTTATCCCGAGTTCGTGATGAAACTTGCGGCGCGGTAATACACGGCCGTAGGGCGGAAAAGCGAAGCGCCTTCCGCCGAATACGGACATTTGAAATACCGCCGATTTCGTTTTTAACCCGAAGCGTTTCATGCCGTAGATGATGAGCCATCCTTATAAACATGAATCACGACTGGCGGAAGGCGCTTTGCTTTTCCGCCCTACAGGGTTGCCGTCGTTTTACGCTCAGCGGTATCGAGGCATAGTGTGGAAGCATCCGTCCTGCGCTTGCTGATATTTATGGGTTGTTGAGGTTTTGCCAATCACTCCCACGCCAACGCTCCCCCCGTCTGATACTCCGTAACCCGGGTCTCGAAAAAATTCTTCTCTTTCCGCAAATTCGCCTGCTCGTCCAGCCACGGCAGCACGTTTTCAGCGCCCGGGAACGGCTCGGCGACACCGGCCTGGCGTGCGCGCCGGTTGGCGATGAAACGGAACTGGCCAATATGCAGGTCGGCGTTGTAGCCGAGGATGGCGTCCTTCAGAATGTATCTGGCATAGACTTGCTCGGCGGCCTCGGCTTCGTCCCATAGTTCGCGCAGCGCCTGCGGGTCGAGGGTCATTTTTTCTTCCTTCAGCAGTTCCCGGATGACACGGATACCGAAGGCGCAGTGCAGGACTTCGTCGCGCATGATGTATTGCAACTGCTCGGCGGTGCCTTTCATCAGTCCGCGCCGTTGCAGCGCGAAGATGGGGGTGAAGCCGTTGTAGAACCAGCAGCCTTCGAAGATCACCGCGAAGAAGAAGTAGGAGAGCGCGAATTCATGCAGGTTGGCGCGGTCTGCAAGGTCGAGGTCGGAGCGCAGCACTTTTTCCAGGCGGCGATTGGCCATCGCGATCTTGCCGTGGATTTCGGGCACGACGCGGTAACGGTTGTAGATTTCCTGCTGTTCGAGGCCGATGCTTTCGATGCAGTGCTGGTAGGTCCAGGTATGCAGAGCTTCTTCGTAGACCTGCCGGGCCTGGTAGATCTGGAGTTCCGGCGCGCTCATTTTTTCCATGACGGCCAGCCCGATGTTGCGCATCGCGAGGATGTCGGAGGTGGTGAGGTAGGCCAGCACATTCTCGAAGACGTGGCGCTCGGCGGCCGTCAACTTGTGGTGGTAGTCGTGCACGTCCTGCGCCATGCCGATTTCCAGCGGCGTCCAGTGGTTGTGGTTGGCCTTGAGGAAGAATTCCCAGGACCACGGATATTTGAACGGTGCCAACTGGTTGATGTCGGCCTTGCCGTTGACGATGCGCTTGTCGGCGGCGTTGATCGGGGCGAGTGTCGCCGTGCCAAGCGGATTCGGCGGATTCGGCGGATTCGGTGGATTCGAAACATTCGCACAGTCGTCGGAGGTTTTCGGCGAAACCCCCGGCGTGGTATCGGTGACCGGGGCCGTGGCCGGAGTGGTAACAAGGGCGGGCGTCGACACATCCCAGTCGTCGAAATGGATGGTGGGGACGGTGGCATTCATTGGCAGGCCTCGCATTCGGGGTTATCGATGGAACAGAATTTCGGCACTTCTTCCTGGGCCTCCGCGTCGTCCCGGCCGCCCACCTTCTCCACCTGGCTCGCGCCCAGCGTGCGCAAATAGTAGGTGGTCTTCAGGCCGCGCTTCCAGGCGAGCCTGTAGAGTTCGTCGAGCTTCCTGCCGGAAGGCTGCGCGAGGTAGAGGTTCAGCGATTGCGCCTGGTCGATCCATTTCTGGCGGCGGGCGGCGGCTTCGACCAGCCACGCCGGGTCGATTTCAAAGGCGGTGGCGTAGCGGGCCTTCAGTTCGTCCGGCACGCGCTCGATGCGTGCCAACGAACCGTCGAAATACTTGAGATCAGCGACCATCACTTCGTCCCACAGGCCGAGCGCCTTCAGGTCGTGCACCAGGTGTTCGTTCGTCACGGTGAATTCACCCGAGAGGTTCGATTTGACGTAAAGGTTCTGGTAGTCCGGCTCGATGCCGGCCGAGACGCCGACGATGTTGGAGATGGTGGCCGTCGGCGCGATGGCGACGCAGTTGGAGTTGCGCATGCCATGGCGGGCGATATTTGCCTTGAGCGCATCCCAGTCGAGGTGCGCGCCGCGGTCCACTTCCACCGGCTCGCCCCGCCCCGCTTCCAGCAGATCGATCGATTCGTGCGGCAGGATGCCCCGGTCCCACAGGCTGCCGGCGAAGCTCGAATAGCTGCCGCGTTCGCGGGCGAGTTCGGCGGAGGCCGAGTAGGCGTGATAGCAGACGGCTTCCATGCTGCGGTCGGCGAACTCGACGGCCCCCTGCGATGCGTAAGGCAGGCCGAGTTCGTACAGGCAGTCGGTGAAACCCATGATGCCGAGGCCCACCGGCCGGTGGCGCAGATTGGCGTTGCGCGCCTTGGGCGTCGCGTAGTAATTGACGTCGATGACGTTGTCGAGCATGCGCATTGCCGTCCGCACGGTGCGGGCGAGTTTTTCTCCATCGAGTTCACCATCGCCACCACCGCGCAGATGCGCGGGCAGGTTGATCGAGCCGAGGTTGCAGACGGCTGTTTCGGAATCCGAGGTATTCAGCGTGATCTCGGTGCACAGATTGGAACTGTGCACGACGCCAGCATGCTGCTGCGGCGAGCGCAGGTTGCAGGCGTCCTTGAAGGTGATCCACGGATGCCCGGTCTCGAACAACAGGGTCAGCATCCGGCGCCACAGTTGCACGGCGGAAATTTTCTTGTGCAGCCTGATTTCACCGGCGGCGGCCCTGGTCTCGTACGCGGTGTAGGCGGCAGCAAAGTCGGCGCCGAATTTTTCGTGCAGATCGGGCACATCGGAGGGCGAGAACAACGTCCATTCGCCGTTCTGCTGCACGCGCTGCATGAACAGGTCGGGAATCCAGTGGGCCGTGTTCATGTCGTGGGTGCGGCGGCGCTCGTCGCCGGTGTTCTTGCGCAGATCGAGGAATTCCTCGATATCGAGGTGCCAGGTTTCCAGGTAGGCGCAGACGGCACCCTTGCGCTTGCCGCCCTGGTTGACCGCCACCGCCGTGTCGTTGACCACCTTGAGGAAGGGAATCACGCCCTGGCTCTGGCCGTTGGTGCTCTTGATGCGGCTTCCCAGCGCGCGCACCGGCGTCCAGTCGTTGCCGAGGCCGCCGGCATATTTTTGCAGCAGCGCGTTTTCCTTGATCGACTGGTAGATGCCGTCGAGATCGTCGGAAACCGTCGTCAGGTAACAGGAGGAAAGTTGCGAATGCCGCGTGCCGCTGTTGAACAGCGTTGGCGTCGAGCACATGAAATCGAAACTGGAAATGAGATCGTAGAACTCGATGGTTCTCGTCTCGCGGTCGATCTCGTTCAAGGCCAGCCCCATCGCGACGCGCATGAAAAAGAGTTGCGGCGTTTCGATGCGGCGGCCGGCGATGTGCAGGAAGTAGCGGTCATACAGCGTTTGCAGCCCGAGGTAACCGAACAGCTTGTCGCGCTCGGGTTTCAGCGCCGCGGCAAGGCGGTCGAGGTCGAAATCCCTCAGCCGTGGGTCGAGCAGTTCGGCGGCGATGCCGCGCCGGATGAATTCCGGGAAATATTCGGCGTTGACGGCGGCGCAGTCTTCGGCAGCCACGGAGCGGCCGGCGACTTCCTCGGTCAGGCCGGCCAGCAGCAATCGGGCGGCGGCATAGTTGTATCCCGGCTCGCGCTCGATCAGCGTGCGGGCGGCGAGGACCATTGCCTGCCGGACGTCGGCAAGAGCAACGCCGTCATACAGGTTTTTCAGGGCATGGTCGAGAACGGTCTGCGCCGAAACGCCCTCGCCCAGCCCGGCGCACGCGGCTTCGCAGTTCTTCAGCAGCCCGGCGATATCCAGCGGCCGGCGTTCGCCGTCGACGATGACGTGCAGCGCCGGAGCTGCCTGTGTCTGCGCCGCTTGTTTAGCCGCACGCTCGGCGGCCCGACGCTCGCGGTAGAGCACGTAGGCACGCGCCACGTCGTGCTCGCCGGAACGCATCAGCGCCAGTTCCACCTGATCCTGGATGTCTTCGATATGCACCGTGCCGCCGTCCGGCAGACGCCGGGTCAGCGAGCGGACGACCGTTTCGGTCAATCGCGCGACGACCTCGCGGACGCGCGAGGATGCGGCGGCCCGGCTGCCTTCGACGGCGAAAAAAGCCTTGGTCATGGCGACCGAGATTTTCTCGGGATCGAAAGCGACGACGGCACCGTTGCGGCGGATGACCTGCAGGGAAACGATGGAAAAATCGATCTTGTCGCGATTCATGTTTTTATCCTCCGCGAAGGCGGGCGGGGATTTTCAGCACCGGTGCATGAACCGGCGCAAAAACGGCGACAAGCGGAACGAGAACAGAAACGATCAGGTTCATCTTTACGTCAGGGACACCCCGCCCCAATGGAAAAAAGGATGTGCCGAAGGCAGGTCTCCTGACTCTCGGTTCATCGCGCTTCGCCCGCCTTCCCGGAAAATTCCAGTGGCATTGAGAGAGATGGGGTGGCGAAGCACTCGCCGATTACAGTTGCGGGGGCAGTTCCGGGGTTCAGGTTGCAAGATTCAAACTCGAAGTTCAAACTCTGACCCGGCACCGGATTCCCTTTTCATCCCACACGGGGGGAACCTTCAACGAGGCGCAGTCTAGTTTGCTCCTGCTTGAACTGTCAAGATAAAAAACACTACCGGTAGTATGAATCGATCGATTGAATACTAAATATAGTATCAATCCTCATGGTATTTATATAAAAGGCATTTTCATTCCGAGCGGAAAAATTCCGTCGATAGCCCTCGATCAAAAACGCCATGAACACGGTTTCGAAAACAACGTCGGCAAAAATTTGATCCATATCACAAAAATTTTCGATGCGAATATTAGATAATAAGAACCATTCTCATTTCTATCCAGGGAGCCTTATGAAACATTTTCTTCCCTTTTTCCGCCCCCCGTTCAGCCAATCCCTTTTTGCTACGTCTTCCGCGGTCATATCGGTATTGACCGCCTTTTCAGTCCCGGCCTCGGCACAGCAGGAGCAGGATTCCTCCAGGATTCAGACGCTGGACACGGTCAAGGTATCGGACAAGGCAGCGGAATCGTTGCCGCCAAGTATCGCGGCGGAACGGAAAAGGCTGGAGCGCACGCCCGGCGGCGTTAACCTCGCGCTGCCGCAACTGGAAATCGGCAAGCGCTACACGCTGCGCGACGCGCTCGACTATCAGCCGGGAATCGTGTTGCAGGACTTTTTCGGCGGCGCCGACCAGCCGGTGCTGAACATCCGCGGTTCCGGCATCCAGAGCCAGCCGCTTTCGCGCGGCGTGATGCTGCTCGAAAACGGCCTGCCGCTGAACGAGGCCGATGGATCGTTCGTCATCGGCATGCTGGAACCGCGCGACGCGCGCATGATCGCGGCACGGCGCGGCGCGAACGCGGTGAATGCTGCTTCCGATGCGCTCGGCGGCGAGCTCGATTTCTACAATCTGACCGCCGCCGATGAGCGCGTCGGCCTGATGGCGCAGTACGGCAGCTTCAATACCGGCATCGTGCGCGGCGCGCTGGGAAGGCAATTCGAAAACGGCGACGTGCACCTGAGCGTTTCCGGATCGATGTCGGACGGCTACCGCGACCATTCCGACCAGCACCGCTCGGCATTCCGTGCCAATTTCGGCCTCTGGTCCGGCGAACGTTTCGAGAACCGCACCTGGCTTTCCTACACCGACCAGCGTTTCCAGATTCCGGGGCCGCTCACCCGCGATGCTGTATTCAACGACCCGGAGAGCGTCACCTCCAACACGATGCCGATGGTGCCGGTCACCGATCCGCACCGCGACACCAGGCAATGGCGTATCGCCAACCGCTCGCTGTGGCGCGGCAACGGCTGGCGGCAGACGCTGGGACTGTATTACCAGAATACCGACGATCTCTTCATGGGGCCGCTCACGCGGCAGAAAAGCGATACCGACACGATGGGCGCGCAATACCAGTTTTCCGGTGAATCGCGCTGGATCGATTACGGCTTCGGAGCCTCGTGGGCACATTCGAGCATGGACCGGGGGTTCTCCGGCAACCCGAATAATCCGACGCCCGCGATCCGCAACATGCCGACGGCCGATTACGACGCGAAGGCGGAAAACTTCAACCTCCAGGCAACCGCGGCGTGGAAGTTCGCGCCCGGCTGGTCGCTCGACGGATTGCTGCGCTGGACGCACGCACGGCGCGACCTGAACGAGAATCGCACGGGCAGCCAACAGGAGCAGAGCTGGAGTTGGGGAACGCCGAAGGTCGGCCTGACCTGGAGCCCCGCGGCGACGATGACCTGGTTCGCCAACGTCAGCAATACGCGCGAAGCGCCGACCTTCGACCAGTTGATCCAGATCCGCACGCCGCCGCCGGCACCGGCGCAGATGCGCACGGTGGAACTGAAGCCGCAGCGGTCGACGACTTATGAAATCGGCGGCCGCGGAACCTTCGGAACGGCGGACCAACTGCGCTGGGACATCGCGCTCTACCGCATGAACCTGCGCGACGAACTGATCGAATACAGCCCGGACGGAATCACCACGCTGACCGCGAACTACGACGGCAAGACCCGCCATCAGGGCGTGGAACTGGGAATCTCGGGAACGCTGGGCGGACTCGGCGGAGAATTCGACGGGCGGCTCGCCTACACCTACAGCGATTTCCGTTTCCGCGACGGCGCCTATGGCGGCAACCGCATCGCCGGAGTGCCGCGCAACCTGCTGGCCGCCGAGGTGATCTACCGCCGCGGCGCCCTGCAGGTCGGCCCGAACGTGCGCTGGGTATTCGGCGACACGCCGGTCGACTACGAGAACCGCGAGTGGTACGGCGGCTACGCCACGCTCGGGCTCAAGCTCGACTACCAGATCGCCAGGGATACGCATCTCTTCCTGCAAGGCGACAACCTGACCGACAAGCGCTACATCAGCTACGCGACGACGCCGCGCAACGCCACCGGCAGCGGCGTTTATTTCTACCCCGGCAACGGCATCTCGGTCGCCGGAGGCATACGTTTCATGTATTGAGAAAACAGGTCCCGCGCCTTGAAATGGATCATGACGCCGTAACGCGGCCCGTGGCACGATTCAGAGTGCGACTCGGGGTGCGGGAATCGCCCATTTTCCAAATTAAATTAAATACATATCAGCTTCTGTAGTGATATAAAACTTCAAATTATTTTTAAATTTATAATATTCAGGATGCGGCATGAATCTTCCCGCCGCCATTCGAAAAATTCGAAAGCGAGGAACGCAATGAGCAAACGACAATTTCCCCTCTCCTCTTTCCCGGCCTCCCCCAGCCACACCCGCCGCCGTTTTCTCGGCCAGGCGGCCGCAGGCGCGCTGCTGCCGCTGATGGGTTGGCATTCCGCGATGGCGCAAACGAACAATGCCAGCGACCCCGGCGCCTTCGATCCGCTCGTGCTGCACGGCGGCCCGGCAACGCCGTCGCTGGTGCTCGTGCGTCTGGCCGAGGCGGGACTGCTGGCGCCGCAGGTGAAGAAAACCGGGTTCAGCATGTTCCGCGGCCAGGACGAAGTACGCGCGGGCATCGCCGGCAACGGCTGGCCGATATCGATGGTGCCGAGCAACCTCGCCGCGATGCTCTACAACAAAGGCATGCCGGTGCGGTACATGAACGTGCTCACCTGGGGACCGATGTATCTAGTCTCGACGCGCGCCGACATTTCCTCGCTCAAGGACTTGCGGGACCTGCGCTCCAGCAAGGTCATGCTCGGCATACGCGGCGATGCGCTCGACGCGCTGTTCCGCGATCTCCTGAAACACGCCGGAATCGATCCCGAGCAGCAGATCACGCTGGTCTACAGCGGCAGCCCGGTCGAAGCGGCGCAACTGCTCGTCGCCGGCCGGGTCGACCACGCAGTGCTCGCCGAACCGCATTGCAGCGCGGTGCTGGCGCAGACCGAAATGCAGGCGAAAACAGCGGACAAGAATGCGGGCGACGCAAACCGCCGCCAACTCCACCGCGGCCCCTCGCTGCGCGAACTGCGCCGCGCCGCGCACGGCGACGACCGCATCCCGCTCGCCGGGCTGATGGTGCACCAGCGTCTCGCCGACGCCCGCCCGAACCTCGTCGCCGCGCTGAAACAGGCACTGCCGCAGGCGCTCGCATGGACGCTCGCCAACCCCGCCGCCGCGGCGCAGGCGGCAGCGCCGCATTTCGGCCTGCCGGCGCCGGTGATCGAACGCGCGATTCCCTATAGCGCGCTCACCGTGGACGAAGCAAAAAGCCACCGCGACGCGCTCGACGGCTATTTCAAGATGCTGCACGCGCAAGTCCCGGCGCTCGTCGGCGGACGTCTGCCCGATGACGGTTTTTATCTCTGAAACTTATCGTTGAATTGTTTTCGCCGGGGTGTTTTCGATTTGGACACTATATTTCATGCAGGTACGCCGCGCCTTGCGCCCTTTTCCCCTCTTTCCCCCTTTTCCCCCTTTTTTCTGCTTCAGCCAAATACCTCATGCAAATGCGCGCGGTAACTGTCCAGGTATTCATCCACATGCGGGTCTTTGATCACGTCGTTGCAGATGAATGTCGGCAGCGGCTGCATACCGAGGAACTGGTTGGCCTTGTGTACCGACAGGTATACCCCGTCGACACCGGCCCCTCCGAAAAACTGATCCGGTTCGGTGAATGCCTCCAGCGGGGCATTCCAGGTCAGCGACAGCATGTAACGCTTGCCCTGCACCAAACCGCCGGAACCGTATTTTTTCGACGGGTCGGAACGGGTACGGCCATCGTTCTCGTACAGTACGCCGTGGCCGGCGGTGAAGACTTCGTCAAAATATTTTTTCAGAATCCATGGCGGTCCCATCCACCAGCCGGGCATCTGATAAACCACCGCGTCGGCCCGGTGGATTTTTTCCACTTCCTCTTCGATGCCGTACCCGTCGTCGACGACGGTCTGTTCCACGTTCAACCCCATCCGGCCCAGGGTTTCGACCGCTGCCGCGTGCAGCGTGGCGTTCAGCCGGCCGCCGGAATGAGCGAAAGCTTTGCCGGCATTGATCAGTAAGATGTTTTTCATGTCGCGTTGCGTCCCTTGTTTGGTTTGTCCCGTTTATCGGCAAAATTCAGCACGCAGTATCCTCGAAAAATTCTCGCGGAAAAAGCGGCATATCGCCATGGGATATCTGGAGCAAACTGCAGGATGGGCAAAGCGCAGCTTACCCACACGGAATATCCGATGATTGAAACATCGTATCATCTCATCATGTCACGCCATCGACGCGCCATCGACGCACCTCGTCGTGAAAAGCGCCTTCCTTTCCATCACCCGCGTGGGCACGCTGCGCTTTGCTCACCCTACACTTGCTTGAATTCGTGCCATGCCTTCCGAAAAAACGCATATTGACGGCGGCTGTGCCTGCGGCCACATCCGCTTCCGTCTCGCCTCCCGCCCCCTGTTCGTCCACTGCTGCCACTGCCGCTGGTGCCAGCGCGAAAGCGGCGGCGCTGTCGCGCTCAACGCGCTGATCGAAACAAACCGCCTGCAATTGCTGTCCGGCGCCATCGATCTCGTCGCGACTCCAACGCGCAGCGGCAAGGGCCAGACCATCGCGCGCTGTCCCGTGTGCCGCGTCGCGTTGTGGAGCCATTACGCGCTGGCCGGAAAATCGGTCACCTTCGTCCGTGTCGGTACGCTGGACGACCCCGATGCCATGCCGCCGGATATTCATATTTTCACGGCATCGAAACAGCCATGGGTGATCCTCCCGCCGGACGTTCCCGCCGTGCCCGGCTATTACAAAACGGAGAATTTCTGGCCCGAAGAAAGCCTGCGCCGCCGCGTAGCGCTGAAGAGTAAAAAAACCGGGGCGTGAAAATCCCTATGAAAGACTTCATCAAAACCTGCGTGCGAACCGGCATCGCCGCGCCGCTCTCCTATCTCTGGAGCGGCTGGGGCGCGCTCGGCAGCCTGTTGCTCTTCATGGCTCTGTGGCAATGGGGTCATGGGTTTTACGGCAGCTTCATCCTGCCCTCACCGCTCGAAGCGATCGCCAGCCTTGCCGTGATGTGGAACGACGGCTCACTGCCCGGCGCGCTCGCCGTGACGCTGCGCCGCGCGCTGGCCGGTTTCGTGCTGGCGATGTTCGCCGGAACCCTGCTCGGCATCCTGGCCGGCCTCTCGGTCACCGTCACGCTGGCGGTGCGGCCGCTGGTCACGCTGCTCCTCGGCGTGCCGCCGATCGCGTGGATCGTGCTGGCGCTGATCTGGTTCGGCATCGGCGACGGCACGCCGATATTCACCGTCTTCGTCGCCGCCTTTCCGCTCGTCTTCGCCAACGCGCTGGCCGGGATGCGCACGCTCGATCCGAAGCTGGAAGCGATGTGCCGGACATTCGGCCTGTCCGCGTGGCGGCGGCTGATCGATCTGCGCCTGCCGCACCTGGCCGCGTATCTTCTGCCGGCGGCGATCATCGCGCTCGGCAGCGCCTGGAAAGTAGCCGTGATGGCCGAACTGCTGACGGCGGCGGGCGGTGTCGGCGACCGTCTGGCATCGGCGCGCCAATACCTCGACACCGCCGCGACGCTGGCGCTGATGCTGGCAATGACCGGTCTCCTGCTCGGCGTCGAATATCTCTTTCTAGAACCGCTGCGGCGGCGGCTGGAAGGATGGCGGCAATGAACGTTTCCACGCCTTCTTCCGTCATTTCTTCCTCCATTTTTTCCTCCGCTTCCTCTCCACCGGATGCCGCGCTGCGTTTTTCCGCCGTCGAATACCGCCTGCCGCTGCAGGCCATTCTCGGCCCGGTCGACTTCACGCTCCACGCCGGCGAGGTCGCGGCGCTGGCCGGCCCTTCCGGCTGCGGCAAGACGACGCTCCTGAACCTGACCGCCGGTCTGTTGACGCCAAGCTCGGGCAGTATCGAAAACGGCTTCGCGCACCTTTCCTGCATGTTCCAGGAACCGCGCCTGCTGCCCTGGTTCTCTGCCCGCGACAACATCGCACTGGGACTGAAAGCGCACGGCGCGCGCAAGAATGAACGCCGCGCCCGCGCCGATCTGCTCGGGCAGCGCATGGGACTTTCCGCCGCCGACCTCGACAAGTATCCCGACGCCCTCTCCGGCGGCATGGCGCAGCGCGTGGCGCTGGCCCGCGCGCTGATCGTCGCACCCGATCTCCTGCTGCTCGACGAACCGTTTTCCGCGCTCGACATCGGCCTGAAACAGGAACTGCACACCCTGCTGCTCGAAGAAATCGCGGCCCGGCGCCCGGCGGTACTCTTCGTCACCCACGACCTGCTCGAAGCGGCACGGCTGGCGCAGCGCATCGTGCTGATGCGCGGCAGCCCCGGCCGCCTGATCCATGAAGTACCGCTCGCCGAACCGTGGGAGCGGCGTACCCAATCCTGGGTGTTCCAGACCGCCGCGCAATTGATCGCCCGCAAGGACGTGGCGCGGGTGTTTCTGGACAGCACGGAAAACATGGACGACGCAGCGGTGGAGCTTTCCCCATGAAACCACTCGCCACTGCTTACGAGCATCCCCTTTTCTCGGAGGCCCTGCGCCCGTTCTTCCTGCTCGCGGCCTTGCAGGCACTGTTCGGCATCCTTCCCTGGAGTCTCCTCCTGCACGGCATGGGAGACTGGACCCTGGGAATGACGGCGGCACAGTGGTCACAATGGTCGTTTTTGCACCGCTACGAACTGCTTTTCGGCATGGGCGGCGCCGCGCTCGCCGGATTCCTGCTCTCGGTCGAAGCCTCCTGGACCGGCTCCGCCGCCGTGCGCGGACGGCCGTTGCTGTGGCTGGCCGTATTGTGGATCTTCTGCCGCATCGCCGCCTTCATTCCGCCCGGATTGGACGCGTGGGGCGTGGGGGCCGCGCTGCTGCTTCTGTCACACCTCGGTTTCACCCTTATTCTCTGCGTCCGCTCCACTCTGACGATGGGCCTGAGCCGTAATTCCCGCCACCGCATCTTTCCGCTGCTCGTCCTGGCACTGGCGGGCGTCCAGGCAGCGGCGCTGACGGCATGGATGGGATGGCTGAAATGGCCCGACGCCACGCCGGACCGGTGGCTCAACCTCGCGCTCAACATCTACCTGATGCTGATCCTCGCCGCGCTCGGGCGTATTTCGATGGTCGTCGTCAACGAAGCGCTGGAAACGTGCGGGCTGGCCCGCGATTACCTGGCACGCCCGCCGCTGCGCAACCTGGCGACCCTGTTCATCGCCCTCCACTGTCTCGCGCTGGCCTGCGCCGACGCCGCCACCGCCGGCTGGCTGGCGCTGGCCGCCGCCTGTGCGGTACTGAACATCACCAATGACTGGCATCGCAGCGGCGTTCCCCGCGTTCTGCACTCCGCATGGGTCTGGCCGCTCTACGGCATCTACTGGCTGATGGCCGCCGGACTCGCGCTCCTGGGCGCCGCCGGATTGGAGCTAGGGCTGGCCGTCAATCCCGCCGACGCGCGCCACCTGCTGACCGTCGGCGTCGTCGGCGGAGCGATACTCGCCGTCCTGCGCATCGCCGGCCGCAGGCACACCGGACAACCGTTCGTCGCCACCCGCGACGTATCCTGCGCCTTCGCGATGATCGCGCTGGCGGCGCTGCTGCGCGGCCTGGGCCCACTTTTTATGCCGCACCGCACACCGCTTTTCTGGGCGCTCGCCGGCGCGCTCTGGTGCGGTGCCTTCGCGCTTTACCTGTGGCGCGACAGCGCGTTTCTGCTGTTCGCATCGGAACTACAGATGCCGAAGTGAATACCAGACGAACTGAATTCATCGTTTTTCGGACAGGTGCGATGAAAACACTACTATAACTTAAGCATTTTCACTGATTATCCCTGCCGAAATCCTTTCACGAAAAATCTCCCGCTATTCATACCCCGTTGCATTTATGACGGTAATGATTTCGCCCGCGCGGGTCAGCAATATGCTCGACGCAGACGAATTTATCAGCAGCACTTGTCGTTTGAATGCAGTGCTGTTAACTACCGCGATGACGCCAATTCCAAAAGAGAATCAGAGAAAAAATCTGAATGTGGTCAACCGCATTCTTGGCATTTCAGATTCTGCAGTACGCAAAGGCATAAAAACGAAAAACCCACTACAGGAGTGGGTTTCAAGCTTGCCGTGATGGCGGAGACAAAGTCCAAGTTTTTAATACCAGCATACTTTAACAATCTTTCAATTAGATTTGAACAATTAATATCATACGTGGGTTTTTCGTCTAACAGTATCTAGACAGTTTTATAAATCCACTATCTTATGTGGAGCAGGATATTAAACAAAAAAGATCGTGAAGATGCCAAAGAAAGCACGGAGATTATCTGCCCTGGCAATATCGAAGATCAAGGGAATCACGCCGCCGGCGTAGACGGTCTGCACCTTCGCGTCGCCGGAAACTCTCGTGCCTGGGTTCTGCGACAGGCCGGCGGCACCCAAAAGCATGAGGATGGCAAAGACGACGAAATGCAGACCGGTCAGAGTTTTGGGCAATCGTTCATAGTCGCGAGCCTGCCTGAGAAATCGGTTGATCCACCCGAGGCTGCGTTCGGCCACTCATCGGCGCGGCAGTAGCACAAAACCCTTCTTCGCCCCGGGCACACGCAACAACTCAAAGTTCATAACACCTCCTAGAATACCATGCCAAATCACTTCATCTTCTGAGGCGGTAGATCGGTACACACTCCTTCGGCCACTTCCGCCGCCATGCCGATCGACTCGCAGAGCGTCGGGTGCGGATGAATCGTGTGGCCGATGTCCACCGGATCGCAGCCCATTTCGACCGCGAGGCAGATCTCGCCGATCAGGTCGCCGGCATGGGTGCCGACGATGCCGCCGCCGAGGAGCCGGTGCGTTTCCTTGTCGAACAGCAGCTTGGTGAAACCCTCGTCGCGTCCGTTGGCGATCGCGCGGCCGCTGGCGGCCCAGGGGAATTGTGCTTTTTCGTAGGCGTGCCCCTCGGCCTTCAATTGCTCCTCGGTCTTGCCCGCCCAGGCGACTTCCGGGTCGGTGTAGGCGACCGACGGAATCTGTAAGGCGTCGAAGGCGCGTTTGCCGCCATTGACGCCACTTGCCACTTCGGCGGCGACGTGAGCTTCGTGTACGGCCTTGTGCGCCAGCATCGGCTGGCCGACGATATCGCCAATGGCGAAAATGTGCGCGACGTTGGTGCGCATTTGCGCGTCGACCAGGATGAAACCCCGCTCGTCGACCTTCACGCCCGCCTTTTCGGCGCCGATCTTTTTCCCGTTCGGACTGCGGCCGACGGCGACCAGCACGAGATCGAACTTGTCCTTCTCACCGTTGGAATAGGTGACTTCGATGCCGTCCCGCGCCGCATTCGCGGCGGTGACTCCGGTATTGAGAAGCACTCTTTCAAGGCGGGGGAGATTGCGTTTTTCCCATACCTTGACCAGATCGCGATCGGCACCCGGCATCAGGACCGGCCCCAGTTCGACGACGCTCACCTTGGCGCCAAGCGCGCCGTAAACGGTCGCCATTTCCAGGCCGATGATGCCGCCGCCGATGACCAGCATTTTTTGCGGAATGGAACGCAGTTCGAGCGCACCGGTGGAATCGACGATGCGCGGGTCTTCCGGCATGAACGGCAGCTTCACCGCCTGCGAACCGGCGGCGACGATCGCCTTTTGAAAGCGGATGACGCGCTTTCCGCCGGCGGCGAGCGTCACTTCCATGTGCTGCGGGTCGAGGAAGACGCCCGTGCCCTGCACGACTTCAACCTTGCGCCCCTTCGCCATGCCGGCCAGGCCCCCGGTGAGCCTGCCGACGACCTTTTCCTTATGCGCGCGCAGCTTGTCGAGATCGACGGCCGGTGCCGGAAACGCCACGCCGCAGTCCATCAGGTGCGCCGCTTCGTCCATCACCGCGGCGACGTGCAGGAGCGCCTTCGACGGAATGCAGCCGACGTTGAGACAAACACCGCCAAGCGTCGGATAACGTTCGACGAGCACGGTTTTCATCCCTAGGTCGGCACTGCGGAACGCCGCGGAATAACCGCCGGGGCCAGCGCCGAGCACCAGCATTTCGCATTCGAGATCGGCACCGCCACTGTGCGTGGCGGCAGCCGACGCGGCAGTGGCCACGGCAACGGCCGCCGCCGGTTCCGTGGTGGAAGCGGAGGAAGCAGATGTGGCGGATGCGGGCTCGGAAGCCGCGGTGCCGGCTTCGACGGCAACGATGACGCTGCCCTCGGAAACCCGATCACCGGATTTGACCTTCACTTCCTTGACCACGCCGGCTACCGCGGAAGGCACGTCCATCGTCGCCTTGTCCGATTCCAGCGTCACCAGCGCGTCGTCAATGGCGACCTTGTCGCCGGGTTTCACAAAGACCTCGATTACCGGCACGTCGGAAAAATCGCCGATGTCGGGTACTTTGACTTCGATCGTTTCACTCATCTTCGTGCCTCCCTCAGAGCATGACACGGCGGAAGTCGGCAAGGTAGCGCGCCAGCTCGGCGTTGAACCTCGTGGCCAGCGCGCCGTCGATGACGCGATGATCCGCCGACAGCGACAGCGGCAAGATCAGCCTGGGGACGAAGGCCTTGCCGTCCCATACCGGCTTCAGGCTCGATTTGGAAACGCCGAGAATCGCCACTTCCGGCGCGTTGACGATCGGCGAGAACGCCGTGCCGCCGATGCCGCCGACACTGGAAATGGTGAACGACGCCCCCTGCATGTCCGCCGGCTTGAGTTTCCCGTCGCGTGCCTGCCTGGCAAGCGCGCCGGTTTCGGCGGCGATTTCGAGCACGCCTTTCTTGTCGGCATTCTTCAGCACCGGCACGACGAGGCCGTTCGGCGTGTCGGCGGCGAAGCCGATGTGGAAGTATTTCTTCAGCACTAAATTCTCGCCGTCGAGCGAGCTGTTGAATTCGGGAAATTGCTGTAGTGCCTTGACGCATGCCTTGATGATGAAGGCCAGCATGGTCAGCTTGGCTCCCGTCTTCTCGTTTTCCTTGTTCAACTGAACGCGGAAGGCTTCCAGCTCGGTGATATCGGCGTCTTCGTGATATGTCACCGCCGGGATCATCACCCAGTTGCGCGCCAGATTGGCGCCGGAGAGTTTCTTGATACGCGACAGCGGTTGCGTCTCGATCTCGCCGAATTTGGCGAAGTCGACCTTCGGCCACGGCAGCAGATCGAGACCATTACCCGACAATCCCGGCGATGCACCGGCAGGAGCCGCTGCGGCGCCCGTCATTACCCCTTTCACGTATGCGGTAACGTCTTCTTTCAGAATGCGCCCCACCGGACCGGTCGGCTTGACCTTGGCGAGATCGACGCCCAGTTCGCGTCCGTAGGCGCGCACCGAAGGGCTGGCATGTACCTTTCCGCCCAAGGGCAGATTCGGCGCCAACGCGGAAGCCGCGGGAGCCGCGGGCGCAGCGCTTTCCCTGGTCGCTTCCCTGGCCGTTTCCTTGGCAGTTTCGGGCTGTGCCGCCGCTACGGGTGCCATTGCCAGCGAAGCAGCCGCCGATTGCCCCGTTCCGGCAATCGTCACGATCGTCATGCCTTCGGACACCTTGTCCCCGAGTTTGACCTTCACTTCCTTGACCACGCCGGCCACGGTCGAAGGCACATCCATCGTCGCCTTGTCCGATTCCAGCGTCACCAGCGCATCATCAATGGCGACTTTGTCGCCGGGTTTCACGAAGACCTCGATCACCGGAACATCCTTGAAATCGCCGATGTCGGGGACTTTGACTTCCCTGGTCTCACCGGCCTCGCTTACCACACCGGTTTGTGCGGCGGGAGGCATGGAAGGCGCAGCCGCAGCTTCCTTCGCCGCCGCCTTCCCCGTTTCTTTTCCTGTTTCTTTTTCCATTTTCGCCGCAGCGCCGGCTTCCTTGCCCGCCGCGTCGATGACGACAATCGCCGTTCCCTCGGATACCTTGTCGCCGAGCTTGACCTTCACTTCCTTGATCACGCCGGCCACGGTCGAAGGCACATCCATCGTCGCCTTGTCCGACTCCAGCGTCACCAGTGCATCGTCGACGGCGACGGCGTCGCCGGGCTTCGCGAAGACTTCAATCACCGGTACACCGGAGAAATCGCCGATGTCGGGTACTTTCACTTCAACGAGTTGGCTCATTCTTCTCTCCTCCTCAGACGTGCGTCGGGTTGGGTTTGGACGCATCGAGACCGTATTTCACCAACGCGGCGGCGACTTTCTCGCGCTCGACCGCGCCTTCGTCGGCAAGCGCCTTCAACGCCGCCAGCGTGACCCAATACCGGTCCACTTCGAAGAAATGCCGCAGTTTCTCGCGCGTGTCGGAACGTCCGAAACCATCGGTACCCAGCGTCACGTAGCGCTGCTTGACCCACGGCCGGATTTGCTCGGAAAACAGCCGCACATAGTCGGTCGCCGCGACCACCGGCCCTTCGGCGGTTTCAAAGCAGCGCTCGACGTGGCTCTTCTTCGGCGCTTCCAGCGGATGCAGCAGATTCCAGCGCTCCACCTCGTGCCCGTCGCGCGCCAGTTCGGTGAAGGACGGGCACGACCAGAGGTCGGCTTCCACGCCCCAGTCGTCACGCAGCAACGTGGCGGCGGCGATCACCTCGCGCAGGATCGAGCCGGAACCGAGCAACTGCACGCGCGGGCCTTTCTTGCTTCCGCCCTTGCTCAGCAGATACATCCCCTTGAGGATGTCCGGCGCCGCGCCTTGCGGCATTTCCGGGTGCTCGTAATTCTCGTTCATCACGGTGATGTAGTAATACACGTCCTCCTGCTCGGCCACCATGCGGCGCAGGCCGTCCTGCACGATCACCGCGAGTTCGTAGGAAAAGGTCGGGTCGTAGGAAACGCAGTTCGGAATCGCCCCGGAAAGCAGGTGCGAATGTCCATCCTCATGCTGCAGCCCCTCGCCGTTCAGCGTCGTGCGTCCAGAGGTGCCGCCGATCAGGAAGCCGCGCGCGCGCTGGTCGGCGGCGGCCCAGGCCAGGTCCATGATGCGTTGCATGCCGAACATCGAATAGAAGATATAGAACGGCACCATCTGCACGTTGTGCGTCGAGTACGCCGTGCCGGCGGCGATCCAGTCGGCCATCGCGCCGGCCTCGTTGATTCCTTCCTGCAGAATCTGGCCGTCCTTCGTTTCCTTGTAGAACATCAGTTGGTCGTGGTCTTCCGGCACGTAGTTCTGTCCGAGCTGGTTCCAGATGCCGTGCTGGCGGAACATGCCTTCCATGCCGAAGGTGCGCGACTCGTCCGGCACGATCGGCACGACATGCCGGCCCAGCGCCTTGTCCTTGATCAACTGGTTCAGGATGCGCACCAGTACCATCGTCGTCGAGAATTCGCGCCCGGAACCGGACGCCTTCAGCATGCTTTCGAACGCCTCCAGTCCCGGCACCGGCAGCGATTGCTCCACCTTCCGGCGCCGCGTCGGCAGATAACCGCCGAGCGCCATGCGCCGCTCACGCATGTAGGTCAGTTCACGCGAGCCTTCGGGGAAGATCAGATACGGTACCTCGTCGATCTTGTCGTCCGGCACCGGCAGGTGGAAACGGTCGCGCATCCTTTTCAGCGCCCCATGCCCCATCTTCTTCGCCTGGTGGGCGATGTTCATCGCCTCGCCCGCCTCGCCCATGCCGTAGCCCTTGATCGTCTTCGCCAGGATCACGGTCGGCTGGTCGCGGCATTCGGTCGCCGCCTTGAACGCGGTAAAAATCTTGAACATATCGTGGCCGCCGCGGTTGAGGCTCCAGATGTCCTCATCGGTCCAGTCGGCCACCAGTTCCTTCAGTTCCGGCGTGTTGAAGAAGGATTCGCGCACGTAAGCGCCGTTTTTCGCTTTGAAAGTCTGGTACTCGCCGTCGACGCATTCCATCATCCGTTTTTTCAGGATGCCTTTCTTGTCGCGGGCGAAGAGCGCATCCCAACGCGTGCCCCAGACGAGCTTGATCACGTTCCAGCCGGCGCCGCGGAATTCGCCTTCCAGTTCCTGGATGATCTTGCCGTTGCCGCGCACCGGCCCATCGAGACGCTGCAGATTGCAGTTGACCACGAAGATCAGATTGTCGAGCCGTTCGCGCGCCGCCATGCCGATGGCGCCTAGCGATTCCACCTCGTCGATCTCGCCGTCGCCGAGGAAGGCCCACACCTTGCGGTCGCCGGCCTCGATCAGGCCGCGGCTGTCGAGATATTTCATGAAGCGCGCGGAATAGATCGCCTGCAGCGGTCCCAGCCCCATCGACACCGTCGGAAACTGCCAGAAATCCGGCATCAGCCAGGGGTGCGGATACGACGAAACACCCTTGCCGTCGACCTCCTGGCGGAAGTTGTCGATCTGATCCTCGGTAAAGCGCCCGAGCAGCAGCGAGCGAGCATACACGCCCGGCACCGAATGCCCCTGGAAATAGATCAGATCGCCGTTGGCGTCCTTGTTCGTCGCGCGCCAGAAATGGTTGAAGCCGACATCGTAGAGCACGGCGGAAGACGCGAAGGAAGCGATATGGCCGCCGACGTTCGTATGCTTGTTCGCGCGTACCACCATCACCGCCGCATTCCAGCGGATGTAGGAACGGATGTTTTCTTCCAGGTCCGGGTCGCCCGGATACGGCGGCTGCTGGTCGGAAGGAATCGTGTTGATGTATTCCGTCGTCGCGCTGTAGGGAATATCGATCCCCGCCTCGCGCGCCTGGCCGATCATGTTCTCGATCAGAAAATGCGCACGCGGGCCGCCTTCCTTCTCGATCACGCCTTCGAGCGCCTCGCGCCACTCCCGGGTTTCCTGCGGATCGGAGTCCGCCTGTTGGGTTATTTCCTGCGTTGTTTTGACCGATTCAGCCATGACCGTCTCCTTGTTATTTTTCCGTTTCCGTATTCGTTCCGGCACGCGGAAAAGAGATGCGCACAAAATAAAGGCGGGGAAAAATCCGAAGCCCTCCGCCCCGAAAACGCGGGCCGTTCAATGACGCCGGTAGCGTCCTTCCGGCCCTCGCTGCTATCTATAAGATAGTACCGTAATTGAAATCGTTTCTGGATTCTCGTCGCGCCCATCCGGATGTGGTTTTCCCAGAAAGGAAACGCACTTTCCACAATGAAAAGCTTTCCATTAAATTAAATAATTACAGATCAAACAAGGCTACAAACATGAATATGTTTTTTTCTAAAATAGAAAGTAGCCTCCGCCACGGTCATGGCAAAGGCCGCTTTCAACAGCCGTTACAAACAAAATTACGGCGCCAATGGATGAATGGCCGATGAGCCATCACGAACAAAAAAATACTTTTTATGAAAACTATCGCGCAATCCCCGTCCACTACAAGGGAATGCAAGCCGGTTCCACCGTCCCTGAATCCAAGTAACGCTTGAGACAATCCCGGTAGAAAACAAGTCCGTTCCGCTGAACATCCTTCAGAGAAGGGTCATAAATCAAAACTATGAAACACCGATGATGCACCCATTTTCTGACTCCGGCTTCCCGGGGTTATCTCCGCTTGGAAGCCGGTTTCACGATTCAATCCTTGGGTAAATCAATATCTCCTTGCGGTGTCAAAACACTCTTGTAATCCGCCGTAAAATATTGCGTTCCACCTCCAGCACCATAGTCCGTATTTATCAGCGCCTTACCGACGGCGACACAAGCGTCTTCTTTCAGAACGTAGGGCTGTACCTTCCCGCGGTAGCCCAAAGTATTGTGTTTTTTGACTTGCAGACTTTCCCACAGTGCAGACTTGCTGCCGTTCGCCGAAATAACTGTGGCATAGTTGGTATAAAATTCCGACTGACCGGGAATACCGCCGTAAACTGTTGCCCCTCTCTCCAGAACAATGTTTTCCCAGGTATCCGGTTCATAAATCCCCGTTTGCGCTGCTTTCGCACCCTTTGCCGGATCCTTTCCATCGCAAGGATTCGCCGCCACAGAAAAGGCCAGAGTCATAAAAAGAAAAAAAACGCCAACGGTAATGGATTGTTTGTCGTTCATGGATTGCTCCTTTCGCTTTCGTATTCGGACCGGGCCTATCCCGATCCTGCATCGCCAAGGCTAGTGATGCAGAACGGAAATTTCGATTACAAACGACTACGCCGGATTACCGCCAGCTACAGGCAAGGCTCCATCTGCACCGATAGCATCTTTCCGAAGCAGTGTGGTATTTACGGTAGAATTTTGAGTTTTCCGGCATTCTTGGCCTCCGGGATTCTTTTTATCTTTTTAACTTCGACATTGTTCCAATGAGCGCAAAAATTCTCGATGGCAACGCGCTGGCGAAAAGCCTGCGCGCCGATTACAAATCCCGCGCCGCCGCGCTTGCCGCGCAAGGCGTCAAACCCGGTCTGGCGGTGGTGCTGGTGGGTGAAAACCCGGCTTCGCAGGTCTATGTGCGCAACAAGGTCAATGCCTGCCTGGAAGCCGGTTTTCATTCGGAAAAAATCCTCTACCCCGCCGACGTGGCACCGCAGGTCGTGCTCGACCGGATCGCGGCGCTGAACGCCGATCCGGCGATCCACGGCATTCTCGTACAACTGCCGCTGCCGCCGCAGTTCGACTCCGAGGCGGTGCTCGAGGCGATCGCACCGGAAAAGGATGTCGACGGATTCCATGCCGAGAACGTCGGCGCGCTGGTGCAGGGGCAGCCGCGCTTCATCCCGTGCACCCCGTACGGAATCATGAAATTCCTCGAAGCCGCCGGTATCGATCCGAGCGGCAAGGAGGCGGTGGTGATCGGCCGCTCGAACATCGTCGGCAAACCGATGGCGCTGCTCCTGACCGCCGCCAACGCGACGGTGACGGTCTGCCACTCGCGTACCCGCGACCTCCCCGCACATACGCGCCGCGCCGACATTCTCGTGGCGGCGATCGGCAGCGCGCGCTTCGTCACCGCCGACATGGTGAAGCCGGGCGCGACGGTGATCGACGTCGGCATGAACCGGCTGCCGGACGGCAAGCTGTGCGGCGATGTCGATTTCGACGCGGTGAAGGAAGTCGCCGGGGCGATCACGCCGGTGCCCGGCGGCGTCGGTCCGATGACGATCACGATGTTGCTCGCCAATACGCTGGAAGCGGCGGAACGGGCGGCGGAGAAGGAGTAGTGATGGCATGCGGTTCGTGGCGTACCGGGGTAACTCTCTCTGGATTCCCGCCTGCGCGGGAATGACGTGAAAATTTTCAGTCCGTTACTGGAAACCGTCGTTCAAGTGGATGAACTGCTGAGGCCGGTGCCAATCCCGGCCCACCATTTCTTCCGTCATTCCCGCGTAGGCGGGAATCCAGGAAATCCGGCAGCCCACCGGCTACGATAAAATCGGCCGCGTGCGTGGATGTTTGTAAATACCACTAGATCGATTTTGCATGTTCTAAATAAAAGTAAAATTAACATCAGCTACTGTAGATATATATACACAATAATTGTTTTTATTAATTTAGAATACAACCATCAACGAACATGAACGCATCCGGCAATTCCTCCGCTGTTTTCCCTGCTCCTCCCACCACACCGCTCGTTGGCGTCGTCATGGGGTCCGATTCCGACTGGCCGACGATGCAGGCGGCCGCCGCAATACTTGCCGAATTCGGCATCGCGCACGAATGCCGCGTGGTTTCCGCGCACCGCACGCCGGATCTGCTTTTTTCCTACGCCGAAACCGCCGCCGCGCGCGGATTGAAGGCGATCATCGCCGGCGCCGGCGGCGCCGCGCATCTTCCCGGAATGCTGGCGGCAAAAACGGCGGTGCCGGTGCTCGGCGTGCCGGTGCAATCGCGCGCGCTTTCCGGCCAGGACTCGCTGCTTTCCATCGTGCAGATGCCGAAGGGAATCCCGGTGGCGACGTTCGCCATCGGCGAAGCCGGCGCCGCCAACGCGGCACTGTTCGCGGTGGCGATGCTGGCGCGCTTCGACACGGCACAAGAGGAAAAACTCGCCGCATTCCGCCGCGCACAGACCGAAAAAGTGCTGGCGATGACGCTTCCCGGAGCCTGAACGCACGCCACGTCCACAGCGGCGCGATCTCTTCGCCCATCGTTCCGCCCGGCACGCCGTTTTCGTTCCTTCTTTGCCCCATTCGCTCGACGCTTCGCGGTTCCCCGTTTCTCTTTTCGTTTTTTCATTCCCCCGCGCGATGAACTCTTCCTGGATCCCCTTTCTGCAACTGGCCGCCGCCATCGTCGCGGAAGTCGCCGCCACTTCGGCGCTGAAGGCTTCCGACGGTTTCACCCGTCCGCTGCCTTCGCTGCTTACCGTGACCGGCTACGCAGTCGCGTTCTATCTGCTGGCGCTGATCATGCGGACACTGCCGGTCGGTATCGTTTACGCAATCTGGTCGGGCGCGGGCATCGTGCTGATCACGCTGGCCGGATATTTTCTGTTCGGCCAGAAGCTCGACGCCGCCGCGATTGCCGGTATCGCGCTGATCGTCGCCGGGGTGCTCGTGATCAATCTCTTTTCCCACTCTGCCCACTC
>JAVBTC010000026.1:0-19759 GCA_031556405.1 Rhodocyclaceae bacterium | reverse complement strand
CGAACATTCGATCGATACCCGCGTCGAAGGCGATTTTCTTTTCATCGACAACGAAGTCGTTTTCGAGCCGGCACTGCCGCCGCTGACCGCCGTCAACGGCCATCTGCTCTTCACCGAATCGATGGTCGCGGTCAAGGAAATCAAGGCGCGCTTTCTGAACGGCCCGGCGACCTTGCGCGCCGAAACGAAAAACGGCCAGGCCGAACTGACCGCGCAAGGCACGCTGGCAATACCCGAATTGCGGCGCGAATTGCAGCATTCCGTCGACGGAGTTTCATTGGCCGCGCTCTCCGGCAAAATCGACTGGCGGGTAAAAGCGGGAATCAAGAAAAAACTTACCGGGCTCACCATCGAATCGAACCTGGCCGGACTCGCCTCGACGCTGCCGGAGCCATTCGCCAAGCCGGCAGACACGACATTGCCGCTGCGCGTGGAAAAAATCATTCCTCCCGCCCAGGCGACCCAGGCCCAGAACGCGATTCAACGCAGCCAGTGGCGCCTGACGCTGGGCAGGATCGTAAACGGCGCGCTCCACTATCAGTATGGCGGCAGCGGCGCCGCGCAGGATCCGGTGCGTGCCGCGATCGCCGTCGCCATTGCGGGGAATGCCCCCTCCGCCCCCTCCACCCTCCCCGCCCTGCCCACTTTGCCGCCATTGCCCGAACGCGGCATGGCGGTGTCCATGACCGCGCCGCGCGTCGATTTCACGGCATGGCGGAAAGCGCTGGAATCCTCCGGCGAAAGTTCCCGGAGCGGCGTATCCTCTCTGCCCGATCTGCGCCTCAATCTGAAGACTCCCGAGCTGGTTCTTTTCGGGCGGCGTCTCCATCAGGCGGAACTCGCGGTCGAAACGCCGGCGCCAAATATCTGGGAAATGCGGGTCAACTCCCGCGAGGCCGACGGCAATCTGCGCTGGGATGGAAACAATCGCGGCACGCTGCATGCGCGCATGAAAAAATTCACGCTGGAATCCCCGGAAGACGAAGCCACCTCTAAAGCCGGCTCCGATGCGACCTCGGCGCTGAAAACCCTGCCCGCGCTCGACGTCGTTGTCGAAGAGTTCAATCTCGGCGCCAAGAAGCTCGGACGCCTCGAATTGCTGGCGGAAAACGAAACTCAGTCCTGGCGCATCAAACGCCTGACGGTCGCCAATCCGGCCGGACGCCTGGAAGGGGAAGGACGCTGGAAGACGGCCGAGCCGCAACAGGTCATGCTCGATTTCAAGCTCGCCGCCGATGATGTCGGGAAACTCCTCGATCGCCTCGATTACCCCGGCGCAATCAAGAACGGCACCGCCCATCTTTCCGGAACGCTGCACTGGAACGGCGCGCCCGTTTCCATCGACTTCCCCTCTCTTTCCGGCAACATGCGCCTGGAAGCCCAGAAAGGCCAGTTTGCCAAACTCGATCCGGGCGCCGCCAAACTGCTCGGCCTGATCAGCCTGCAATCGCTGCCGCGGCGCATCTCGCTCGATTTCGGCGACGTTTTTTCCTCCGGTTTCGCGTTCGATACCATCGCCGGGGATTTCACGCTCGCCGGCGGCGTCATGCGCACCGAGGAATTCACCATCCTGGGACCGGCGGCGCGCGTACTGATGCGCGGCAGTACCGATCTCGCACGCGAAACCCAGGATCTGACGGTCGACATCCAGCCCGAACTCGGCACCACCGCCGCGCTCGGCGTCGCGCTGGTCAATCCGGTTGCTGGCGCCGTCACCCTGCTCGCGCACAAAGTCCTGCAGGATCCGCTGAACCAGATTTTCGCTTTCTCCTACCGCGTCACCGGCACGTGGGGCAATCCCAAGGTCGAAAAACAGCCGTTTGCAGTCAAGAAACCGCATCTCGACACGCAGGGCAAAACGCCGGGAGAAGCATCGGGAGGAATGCCGGAAAACGCGGCGGGCGTGGAACCGTCCGGCACCTCCACGGCTCCCGCCCCCGCAGTTCCTCCCCCTCCGTCCAGCAGCGAAACCGCGCGATGATCGCGTTTCGCATATCAAAATTCATAAAGTAACGCCGCCAATACCGCTCCATGAATATTTCCACGAAAAACTCGCTTCCAGCCTCTTCATCCGCCTCCCCATCCACCTCGCCTTCCACTCCGCCACGTAACGCGCGGGTAGCGGCGGTACAGATGGTTTCGGGGCCACGGGTCGCCGACAATCTTGCCGCTGCCGCCGCGCTGGTCGCCGAAGCCGCGGAGGGCGGCGCGGAACTGGTCGCGCTGCCTGAATATTTCGTGCTGATGGGCATGCGCGAACGGGACAAAATCGCCGCGCGCGAGGCGGATGCGGAAAGCGCGGAGAACGCCACCGCGCCGATCCAGGAATGGCTCGCCGCAACGGCACGCCGGCATCGGATCTGGCTCATCGGCGGCACATTGCCGCTGGCCGCGCGCGACCCGGAGCGCGTGCGCAATACCTGTCTCGTTTACGATCCGGAGGGCAGCCGGGCGGCGCGTTACGACAAAATCCACCTGTTCGGATTCGAACAGGGAAAGGAACGCTACGACGAAGGCGCGACGATCGAAGCCGGTCCCCTTGCTCCAGTCTGCTGCGACACGCCGCTGGGCCGGATCGGGCTTTCGGTGTGCTACGACCTGCGATTCCCCGAGCTTTTCCGCGCTTTCGGCACGGTGGACCTGATCGTTCTTCCGGCCGCTTTCACCGAAACCACCGGCCAGGCGCACTGGGAAATCCTGCTGCGCGCGCGCGCAATCGAAAACCAGTGCTACCTGCTCGCCGCCGCCCAGGGCGGACGGCATGAGAACGGCCGAGAAACCCACGGCAACAGCATGCTGATCGATCCCTGGGGCAATGTGCTCGCCCGTCGCGACAAGGGTCCCGGCGTCGTCGCCGGAGAAATCGACCACGCCCGCATCGCCCAGGTCCGCGCCGGCCTGCCGGCGTTGCGGCATCGGGTACTATGAAAGGAAGCCGGGCAACAAAAGCCGTCGGTCGAACCATCAATCGCCATCACCGTGGCAGGTTATCGATTACGGAAAGTACCTTTCGAATGATTGTCGCGCAAACGCCGGTGCCCCTAGCTGAACCAGCGGAATCGCTGCATAGTCTTACTTTTACTTTGCCACGCACGAACCGGCGCCGGATATCCATGAATCTCCCTGAACGTTTGCCTGGAATCGCAAAAATTCCAGATTTCATGAATAATTTACTGATATAACCAGCTACACACACCAAACAATATTTAATCAATATAGAATTTCTGTCGATCAAGAAAGAGATTTTCCTGAACCATGAACGCACAAAACACTCGCCGCCGCACGCATACGCCAAACGCCTCCAATGCTTTTTCCGCGCCCTCGTCGCTGCTGCTGGCGCAAAACACGCTGCTCACTCCTTTCTCGCTCGATCCGGCGCAGCTTTCGCAGGTCTTCGGCCAACTGATGCGGCGCGGCGTCGATTACGCCGATCTTTATTTCCAGTACAGCCGTTCCGAATCGTGGAGCCTGGAAGAAGGAATCGTCAAATCCGGCAGCTTCAACATCGACCAGGGGGTCGGCGTGCGCGCCGTGAGCGGTGAAAAAACCGCGTTCGCCTATTCCGACGAAATCAGCCTCGCGGCGCTGGAAAACGCGGCGCAGACCGTGCGCGCCATCGGCGCCGCCGGGCAGGAGCGGCGTCTCGCCGCCGCCAGACAGGGCAGTAACCTGCCGCAACGGAACGGCCACCCCGCCACGCTGTATCCCGGCGACGATCCGCTCGCCTCGCTTTCGGCAACGGACAAGGTCCAGCTCCTGGAACGCCTCGAATCCCACGCGCGGGCCATCGACCCGCGCATCACCGAAGTCATGGCCAATCTTTCCGGCGAATACGAAGTGGTGCTCGTCGCCACCGCCGACGGCCGCATCGCCGCCGACATCCGCCCGCTCGTGCGGCTGTCGCTCTCCGTCGTCGCCACCGACGGGAAACGGCGCGAACAGGGTTCCAGCGGCGGCGGCGGACGTTTCGACTACCTCCATTTCTCCGACGCGCTGATGAAGGAATACGCCGAGATCGCCGTGCGCCAGGCGCTCGTCAACCTGGACGCGCGCCCGGCCCCCGCCGGTGTCATGGATGTCGTCCTCAGTCCCGGCTGGCCGGGCATCCTGCTGCACGAAGCGATCGGCCACGGGCTGGAAGGCGATTTCAACCGCAAGGGCAGTTCCACTTTCTCCGGCCGTATCGGCGAACGCGTCGCCGCGCCCGGCGTCACTGTCGTCGACGACGGCACCCTGCCGAACCGCTGCGGTTCGCTCAACGTCGACGACGAGGGCAATCCGACCCAATGCACCGTATTGATCGAGGACGGCATTCTCAAAGGCTACATGCAGGACAGCCTGAACGCGCGGCTGATGAATGTCGCGCCGACCGGCAACGGCCGCCGCGAATCGTTCGCCCACCTGCCGATGCCGCGCATGACCAACACCATGATGCGCGCCGGAACGCACACGCCGGAAGAAATTCTCGGCTCGGTGAAGCGCGGCATTTATGCCGTCAACTTTGGCGGCGGCCAGGTCGACATCACCAACGGCAAATTCGTCTTCTCGATGTCCGAGGCCTATCTGATCGAAAACGGCAAGGTCACGCACCCGATCAAGGGCGCGACGCTGATCGGCAACGGCCCGGACGCGCTGACCCGCATCAAGATGATCGGCAATGACATGAAGCTCGACTCCGGCGTCGGCACCTGCGGCAAGGACGGTCAAAGCGTTCCGGTGGGCGTCGGCCAACCGACGCTGCGGATCGATGGATTGACCGTGGGAGGCACGGGATAAAAATCCGGCGGACGACACAAGTCGGCTACAACCGATACATTGCGGCGATTCGCGTAAGAATTCGAACGTAAAGACGGGTCGTAGACCGTGCGGGTGGTACAGCAGGATGCAACCGGAAAAAACGAATTTTTGAATGAGTTTTTATGTGATCCGCTATAAAACCGCCGTCAGGCGGTTTTATACAAAGGAGTACTTTTGGTGACGGGCCGGACAAAATAATCCCATAAGGGCGCGCTAGCATTGAGGCGAATAAAAATGCCAGGAGCGCCATATGAACAAGAAAATTTCCTTCTGCCTTACCACCGTTCTTTCCGCCGTTCTCTCTTTTTCTCTTTCCGCACAGGCGCTGGAACAGGCGCAAATTCCGGGGCATGTGTGGGAAGCGTTGTCCGACGAAGAACGGGAACGGATCAGCGCGAATTACATCACCAGCGTCATCGCCGCCGATACCTACGGAACCATTACCGAAACGAACACCAGCAGCGAAACGGTGCCGGGAAGCAACATCGGCAGCCAGATCGGAGCGGTCATCGCTTCCGCCGCCTACATCGGACTGGCGGCAAAAAACAGCGGTAATTCGGACGAAAAAGGCCGCGACGACGGAAGACATGGCGGAAAAGATTCCGGGCCGGGATCCGACCGGAAGCCGGACAGGCCTCCGCCACCTCCTCCACCTCCCCCCCGGTCCGGTTCATGGGACAAAGCCCACGACCGCCGCGGGAACGATTGGCGGGACCGGGAACGGGACAAAGACCGCGACAGACACGAACGCGGGAACAGGCACGACGATAAAAGCGGTTATTCCGTCGCCGGACTGCTCGCCTCGGCACTCGTTGGCGCAGTCATCGGCTCCATATTCGATTCCCCGGCGAAGGTGCGCAACCGTACCCATTACACGGTACGCCTCGGCGACGGAAACATCGTCTCTCTCGACGGAGAACAAAACGAAGGGCTGCAACTGGTCATGACCGGCAGGTGCGTGGGCATTTCCCGCTTTGAACCGCTCGGTGCCGACTTCTGTTCCGCCACGCGCGAATCCGTGCTGGCGCAATATGCCGCGCCGCCGCAATCCGGGCCTGCGGCCATCGCCGGCCGCCCGGTTCAGGGGGTTTATGCCGGGGAATCGGAAATAGCCGGAATCAGATGCAAATTCGGCAATTCGCTGCCGATCGCACTGCCCGAAACACAGTGTCTCGAATCCGAAGGAAAGGTGCTGAAATGAAGAAGATAAAAGCCGTCGCCGCCGCCGCCGCATCCTGTTTCCTGAGTGCATGCGCCACCGGTTATTTCGTCGACAACGTAAAATATGACGACAAAGAGCAGGCGATCAGAGCCGTAGACCAGAAACATTCGCTGCTCTCCAGAAATATCAAGCCGCTGCCGTCTCCGATCGTCGGCAAAACGCTGGTGGTCGTCTGCCCGACGAAACAAATGACCGACAGAATCCTGACCGGGGTCGCAAAACGGCGCGAACCGTTCCCGCTTCTTTCGGACCGTACCGATTTCACCGCCTACTCTTCGTACAAGGAATGCCTGGGCATCGCCGAGGCGGTCCGCATGCGCAGCGTCTACCTGGATGTGCAATTGATCGAAACGGAAGAATCTCCCGGATTCATTCCCAGCGAAAAGATCGACTATCTGTATAAATACATCAACTTGAATCACGGCGCGGCCGCCTATTACCTGGATAGCGCCCGCACGGGCAAAACCTTCATCGCCGCTGATCCTTCGAAGGACGAATATTCGGAACAAATATCATCCTTCGTGGATCAGCTCATTTTTGCCGCCGCGCGCTGACCGGCAAGCCATTCGGAGGATTATGCAGGGAGCGGTCGCAGAGAAAACATGCGGCCGCCCCCACACTGCCCTGCAAAAAGACCCATTCGGTCAATAATGTTTCAGGAGACGCCATGAACGAAGAACAGAAAAAAGGAACCGGGCATTGGACGGCAAAACGCAAAGCGGCGCTGGTCATGGAAATCATCCGGGAAAAAAAGAGCGTGGCCGAAGCCAGCCGCGCTTTCAATCTGTTGCCGTCGGAGATCGAAGGCTGGGTGGCGGAAGGCAGGCGGGGCATGGAAAATGCGCTACGCAACGCCCCCCTGATGATCAGGGACCGATATGAACGCCAACTGAGAGAATTGCACGAAGCCTACGGCGAAGCGATGCTGGAACTGCGCGCGCGAAGAAGGTGGCAGGCTTTGCTGGATGAAGACTGGAGCGGTGAAACGGCATTTCCGGATTCCTCTTCGGCCGATACGCAATAAAATAAAACCAGGCAGACGAGCCGCAGACAGTATGGGCAATACGGTAAAGTCGGCAGAATATTCATTCATCGCGTATCCGCCATAACATTTCATGCCAGGACAGTCGGTATCAAAAAACGCCGGAAAATTTTTTTCCGTTCGCCGTGTTTTCCTCGTTTTCCTCGTTTTCGTAGTTTTCGCATTCGCGCTCGCCGCCTGCGCACCCGCGCCGCCGCCCGCGCTGTTGACGCACGATGCTTACGTCTGGCAACGACGCTGGACACCGGCACTGAGCGATGCCCTGCGGCAGGCGAAAGAAATACGCGTTTGGCGCGTGCTGGCGGCGCAGAACGATGCGTCGGGCCATCTACACCCGGTAGCGGTCGACCGCGCGGCGCTGGCGGCGACGGGAAAAGCGGCCGTGCTGGTGATCCGCATCGACGGCCAACTCGCGCACTGGGACGAAGCCACCCTGCTCGCCGATACGCTGGCGCTCGTTGCCGCCTGGAAGATTCCTGCCTCTCCTGCTACTCCTACCGCTCCTACCACCACGGCCTCTTCCACCGTACCGCTGGCCGGAATCGAAATCGACCACGATTGCGCTACCGCGCGCCTGCCCGCGTATGCCAATTTCCTCGCCGCCTTGCACCGGCAGCTTGATCAACTGGACCCGGCGCTGCCGCTTTCGATCACCGCGCTCCCGACCTGGCTTGAATCGAACGACCTGGAGAAAGCATTGGCGCACGTCGACGAAGCGGTATTGCAGGTACATGCCGTCTCGCATCCGCGCGAAGGGCTGTTCGACCCCGCGCGTGCGCAGGACTGGGCGCACGCCTTCGCGCGGCGCACGGAAAAACCCTGGCGCATCGCGCTGCCGACCTACGGCTCGCGGGTACGCTGGGAGAAGGATGGGGATGGCGAAGGAAGCGGGAAAAACGTCTCAAAAATCGTTTCCATTGCGAGCGAGGCCGATTCGCTTACCTCGGGCGGCGCGTTCGACGAAGAAGCCGTGGAATTGAGCGCCAGCCCGCAGACGGTTGCCACATTCCTGAACACCCTGGAAACTTCGCGACCACGACATCTGGCCGGAATCGTCTGGTTCCGCCTGCCGACGGCGGACGACCGCCGCGCCTGGAGCCTTTCCACCTGGCGCGCGGTGCTGCGCGGCCAGCCACTGACGCCGCAATTGCGAGTACGGCTGGCGGCGGCGGAAATGACGAAGGTGCCGGAAGCAACGAATTCTTCCTCTTCCTCCCGGTCCGGCACGGCATTGCCCGAAACGGTTCCGCCCATCGCTGCCGCCCCTCCGGCGACGACGTATCACATCCTTCTGGAAAATACCGGCGAAATCGATGCCCCCCTGCCGGCGCGAATCGACATCGCCGCCGGCTGTTCCTTCGCCGACGCGGTCAACGGCTACACGCTGGAACGTGCCGCGCAAACATTTTCACTGCTGCGCACCGACGCGGCGATATTGCGGGCACAACGGCAGCGCGTGATCGGCTGGTTGCGCTGTCCTCCGAATATCGATGTCCGCGATGCGGTCCGGATTGCCGATTGACATCGGTTTGAAGTTGTTGCGGCAACTCCACATCGCGATTCCAAACAGTGAAATAATTGTTTATTATAATTCACTACATTCGCTATCATTCAATTAACTATATATTTAGAATTTATAGAATCGATACCTGAATTTCTGCCTCGCGGCCGATTCCGGCAATAATGAGGCAGATTGTCTCTTTTTCATTCCCACCGATGCGGAAGCGCCGTTGCGTATTTGATTCGCAATCCGACAAACAATCCGACACATACTCTGACACGTATCCTCGTCCACGTCGGACTCGTTTTTCCCTGGAATAATCGCCGTGCGCAAAAATACGGATGCCCCAACACAATGAACACGATTCCCCGCAAATACCCGCGCCGCGCCTTGCACCGGCCCCGGCATGCGCTCATCGTCGCCGCGGCAGCCTGTGTTTCGCTGGCTTCGCTCGCCTGGGCCTGCGGGCCGGATTTTCCACTCAGCCTGCTGCAAAACCGCGATGCCAGCCTGCGTTTCGTGCCAGCCAACAGTTTTTTGTACGAAGCAAGCCACCTGTACCCCTCCTCCGTCTCCTCCTCAGAAATACCACCGCATCCATGGAATCGGTTCGGCGTCATCGACCGCGGCGATTTCGCTGTCGTGAACGGCAAGCCGTACCGGCCGTCTCCCCGTTCCGGCACAGACCGGCGCGCCATGATCGAAGGCGCGAATCTGACGCCCGCCCAGACGGCAGCACTCGCCGCGATGCGGCAGGCGCATGGCGGCAAAGAGGCCTGGGCGCTCGGCGAAACCCTGCCGCCGGCAATCCGCCTCTATACGGCGGGCGCGGTCGATTTCAACCGCGGCGCCGGCGGGCTCGGCAAGGATTACTTTCTGCGCATCCTCGCGCTGCCGGAGAATGAAGCGGCGCCGCGCGTGGTATGGGCGGCATACATGCTCGGAAGGATCGAAGCCGAAGACGCCGTGTCGACGGCGGCACCACCGGAAAATCTTCCCGCCGGAGAACAACGTCGGCATAAAGCCGCCATAGAACAGCAACGGCTGGAGCATTTCCGCATCGCCCGAGAATATTTCGCACGGGCGCGCACCCTGGCGGCGGCGGGCGCACCCGATCCGCTCGATCTCTCCTCCGCCAGCCTCGGTGCCGAAGGCAGGTTGCAACTGGACCAAACCGATCTGTGCAGCTACCGGCACGGCGCGGCGGAATACCGCCTACCATCCGCTTCCGGTGACAAATCCGCCTGTCCCGAAGGCTGTCGGACCTACGAACCCAAGGTACTGGAATACGCATTTTCCCCCGGCTGCGAAGCCGGATACCTGCAAGCCGCCGCCCTCTATGCCGAACAGGCAGCGCGCGAACGGGCGACCGGACCGGGAAGCGGCGTCGATTCGCTGCATCTGCTGGCACGCCGCGCTCTCGATGAACCGGCATTGCTGACCGCGACCATCGCCGATCCATTGCAGCAACGCCTCCTCGTCGCTTATGCGCTGGCGCGCGTCGGCGATTTGCAGGAACTGGAGGAAGGAAAAATCTACGACAGTTTCGAAAGCGGCGACAGTTACTGGCCCGATATCGGCATTGGCAGCACTGGGCCGGATAGTGCTACGAATGCCACGAACGCCACAAATAGCGATGCGAAATCCGGCACGACGAATTCACGCCCCGCGCTCAAGCCCAACCCGTTGTTGTCGAAACTGATCGCCGCAATCGAAGCCGGCGGTCTCGATCATGTCGCCGGCGTCGACCGGCTGGCGGCGCTGGCCTACCGCAGCGGGCATTTCGAACTGGCGGGACGGCTCGCCGCGAAAGACAGGACGGCGCTCGCACGCTGGGTGACCGCGAAACTGGCGCTGCAACGGGGCGATCTGAATGCCGCCGCCGCAGCCTATGCCGAAGCGTTGAAAGGCTTTCCGCCGCTCGATGAACGCCCCGCCTCCGGCGACGGACATCCGCGCCCCGATATGAGCCTCGCCCCCGAACTGACGCGGCGCCTGCGCGGCGAGGCCGGCGTTCTGGCCCTGGCACGCGGCGAATACGTGGCCGCGCTGGAAACCTTGAGCCTGGCCGCGCAGGCCGAGGAAAAAGTGCGTACCGCGGAACTGCTCGCCCGTTACGGCGAAGCCTTCCCGATCGTTCCCGCGTACGCGGAAGATGCGTTCTACGTTGCCGAGCGTGTCGTCACCGTCGACGAATTGAAAGCCTTCGTCGATGCCCGCCTGCCTGCGACCGCGATTCCGGCACAGCCATCGCCACCGGGGGCCATCGCGGACGACAATTACCGCTCCACCTGGGCGCCGTTTACCGACCGCATGCGCACGCTGCTGGCACGGCGGCTGTTGCGCATGGAACGCTACGATGAAGCCTTGCCTTACTTCCCGGCACCGGGTGACTGGCGCTTCATCGACCCCGACGCACGCCTCCACGCCGAGGAATACGGTGCCGCGCGCCGTGCCGCGCAAAATGCCTGGGGCCGCATTGCCCGCGCCGAAAACATTTTCCGTGCCGCCGTATTGGCGCGCCGCCACGGGATGGAACTGCTCGGTTTCGAAGGCGATCCCGACTACGCCCTATGGGACGGCGGTTACAACATCGGACCGAGAGAGCTTGCCGGCCCCTACATCACCGCGGAGGAAAAAACGCGCGTCAAACAGACCCGGGCACAGCCCGAAACCCGCTACCACTATCGCGATACCGCGATCCTGCTGGCGACGCAAGCCGCGGACCAGTTGCCGACACGCTCCCAGGCTTTTGCAGCCGTCATCTGCCGCGCCACCGGCTGGGCGCAGTCGCAACGGCAGCAGGAACGGGTTGCCGCCCTGTACGCCCATTATCTGCGCTATGGCGCCTATGTGCCGTGGGGACGCGCCTTCGGCGAAAACGGCGGGCGCAACTGCCCCGATCCCGAATTCGAACGTGCCGCTTCGCTCCTGTGGAAACAACCGCTGATCGACGCGAGGGAATGGATGAAAGAATGTATGCAATGGGAAAACCTGCGTGAGAAATCTCCGCTGTTGACGGTCGGGGCAGCCGCGATACTCGCCATCTTCATGGGAATATTCCGGCGGAAACGCCGCCGCATATAGCCGGTTCTGCCATCAGCCGATTCCACGATCACGTTTTCGTGGAATCGGTTCCGGTCCCGTTTTCAGGAAACGTCCGGATGCTCCGTCCCCAGAAAACCGGTAATACTTTTTTCCACCGCAGCCAGCGCCGTTTCGAATTTCATCATGCTTTTTTCGAGATTGCCGCGTTCTCCCGCCCTTCCCGCACTTTCCAGCTCCGCGCAAATATCCCCCAGCGCCAGCGCTCCCACCGTGCGGGACGAAGATTTGAGTTTATGGGCAATGACGCCGACTTCCCGGCTGTCTCCCATGGCATAAGCAGCGCGCAATTGCCCGGCAATACGCCGTGTCGAAACCAGATAACGGGAAAGAAATTTCAGCACGACCCGGGCATCGTCGCCGACATACATCCGCAATACCGAAACATCGACTGCCGGAGCGATATCGCCCTCCGGCAAGGTTCCCGCCACTGCGTTTTCCATCACACGTTCTGCCCCGATCGCCCCCTCATCGGCATCGGCCCAGGTCATCCGCTCCGATACCGGATTCCTGTTTCCTCCGGGCAGCCACCGTTCCAGCGCCGCCTTAAGCTGTTCGAGCATGACCGGCTTGGTCAGGAATGCATCGACGCCCGCGGCGTACGCACGCGCGCTTTCCCTGCGCAGGGCATTGGCGGTAACGAGCAGAATCGGCATGCGCACAGGTTTGCCGCTTTCACTTTCCCTTTCCTTTTCTTCCCTGCGGATCATTTCAGTCAGCATATAACCATCCATTTCGGGCATATGCAGATCGGTCATCAGCAAGCCGTAATTTCCCGTCCGCAGCATCCGCAACGCCTCGACGCCGTTTTCGGCGATTTCCGCCGCGTAACCGAGCAATCCGATCTGCTGCAGAAAAACCTGCTGATTGATTTCGTCGTCTTCGACGATGAGAATCAGCCTGCCCTGGATATGCTCCTCGGCAAGCGATGAAACATCCGCTGCGTCATCCCGCTCCCGCTTCGCGGAATCCTCCTGGAGCGGCGGGGATATAACCCTGCCCGCCGCGACGGCAACTGCGGTGAGCAATGTCCGCCGCGAAAGAGCACTGCCGTCCAGCACCGATACGCCGGGTGGAACCGGCGACTCCGTGTCGCCGTAACGGAGCGCCAGATATCGTGCCTTCGACGTATCTGGTGCCGTTATCAATCCCGGCCCCTTCCATTCCCCGGCTCCGTTTTCACTTCCACTTCCACTTCCGTCTCCGGTGGCGCCTCCGGCATCGTCCATCCCTCGCACCGGGTGCCGGAAATATTCATGCTCCGCATTACCGATGATGACGACCGGCGCTTCCCGGCCGGCGGCGATACGCGCCGCCGCTGCTCCATCCGCCGCCTCGTCCACCAGAGCACCGCCATATTCCAGATAGGCGCGCAGCCCGTTGCTGCAAAGTTCCAGCCCGTCGCCCACCAGGATGCAGGAAATTCCCGAAACATCGGGCAAAGGTTGTGGCCGCGGCCACGACGGCTCATGCGGCAGCGGCTTTTCCGTCGGCATGAAGGGCAGCGTGACGGTAAAGACTGAACCGATGCCGGGCGTGCTGCTGACGTCGATATCGCCGTGCATCAGCTCGACCAGTCTGCGGCAGATCGCAAGCCCAAGTCCGGTACCGCCGAAGCGGCGCGTGGTGGATGCCTCGGCCTGGGTGAACGGCGCAAACAGATGAGGCAGCGCCTCGGGAGCGATCCCGATGCCGTTGTCGGCGATACGGAAGGCGAATCCGACCGGAGTCCCCGGCGATGCTCCGGATGGCGGTCGCCCGGCGGCTTCCGCTGCCTCCACCCGTACCGAAACGAAACCGCGGCCCGGCGGCTCCCGTCCGGAAAACTTGATTGCATTGCCGACCAGGTTGTAGAGCACCTGGCGCAGCCGCACGCCATCGGCGAGGATGCGTTCCGGAAGTTCCGGCGATACGAACACGGCGATATCCACGTTCTTTCCGGCGGCCACCGCCGTCAGGGATGCGCATAAATCCTCGACGAGGTCCGCGACCGAAAGCGGTTCTTCATCGATCTGCAAACGTCCGGCCTCGATTTTCGAGAAATCGAGAATATCGTCGATGATTCCCAACAGCGTCGCAGCCGACTGCCGCATGGTGCCGACCAGGCGCATCTGTCGTTCAGACAGGGGATCATGCGCCAGAACATCCGCCATGCCGATCACTCCATTCATCGGCGTGCGGATCTCATGGCTCATGGCCGCGAGGAAGAACGATTTGGCGCGGCTGGCCTGCTCCGCGTCGGCGCGCGCCTGTGTCAGATCGGCGATGAATTGCCGGCGTTCGCTGATATCCCGCAGAACGCCGATGAAGAAAATTTCGTTGCGCACCGTGTAGCGGGTGATGGAAAGTTCGAGCGGAATCCTGCGGCCATCCTTGTGCAGACCTTCCACCTCCCGGCCTATGCCGATGATGTGCGCCTTGCCGGTCCGCAAATATCGTTCCAGATAACCGTCGTGAGCACTGCGTTCCGGTTCCGGCATCAGCATCGAAACATTGTGTCCCACCACTTCGTCGAAACGATATCCGAGCACTGCCTGCAACGCCCGGTTGGCACTGCGCACGATGCCGTGGGTATCGATGGTAACAACGCATTCAAGAAGATTGTCCATGCGCAGGCGCATCTCCTCTTCGTGCTGGTGCAGTGCCTCCAGAGTCGTGGCCATGGCCGCCGTCTGATGTTCCAGTTTTTCGCTGAGTACCTGCAGTTCCTGATTTTTCAGGAGTTCGCGCTCATGCGCCTCGACCATGCGAACGTAGAACGCACTGTTTTCGATAAACAAAAACAGCGGTACGGTATATCCTGCCAATAGCCCGTAAATCCTCCCGATGTAAAAACCGACATCGAAGGAACCGGAGACCCCGAAAATCGGACCGTTATTGGACAGTCCAGCCAGGGCGATGGCCCCGATCCAGGCGCACATCGACACCATCAGCCACAGATCGAGCGCCGAGCGCAGCCGCCGCAGCCAAAGCACGAGCAAGGCCAGAATATTTACGATCCAGACGCCCGCGATCACGAGCGTTGTCGGCGGGATCTCGCCCTTCGCGATCAGGGAAAAGAATCCCTCTTCCCGCGTCGCGGACAGGGCCAGCACGAAAGCAAACGCAAAAAGGATGGCGATGCTCTTCAGAATCGCACCGGACACGGGGCGATCGATGGGCCGCTCCACCTCCAGCCGCTTCCTGCAAAGTGCGTATCCGATAACGAACAGGGGAAACCCGCCGCGCTGGAAAGCATAGACCCACAGTACGCGCGCCGAATCCGCCTCGGAGAAAGATGCCAGGGAAAAAGGCCCTGGAAACACAATGGAATAGACGACCATGACGAAGGCCGAAAACAGATAGCCATTGGCAAGAACGAACAATGCCTTCGAACGCAAAATGAAAAACATGCTGAAAAGCAGTACCGCGGTCACCAGGCCGGCGACGATCAGCATCGACTGATACACCGCGACGAACACCCATGCCTCCCCCAGTATCTGCTTCGCGAACGGCACGACAAACAGGCAACCGAGAATGAGCGATAGCGCCGCTGTCCACGCCAGACGCCGCTCTCTATCCCCGGCGGGGAATTCCACCCGGATTTTCGGGAATTGCCCGGGTACCCTCTTCGTCTCTTCGCTCTCTTTTTCGTCTTGCTCGAACTGGACGGCTTTTCGCATTATTCTTCCTTGATAGCCGGTATCGCTCCGGCAATGGCCGTGATGGATTCACGCTTCACCACTATACATTAAGGGTAATGATCGAAATGCCGCCCGAGACAACAGCGGCAATCTTGCGACAACCTCGAAACAGCCTTTCCTGGCCTGCCTTCCGGCCCCTTTTTGGCCCCTTTTTGGCCCCTTTTGGGCCTTTTTCCGACCTCTTTCCGGCTCTTGCCTCGATCAGGGAATTCAGGGAATCAGCGAATAAATCACTGCGTCATGCACTCGCCCATGCAGCGAGAGACGGTTGCGTGCCACCCCCTCGAACAAGGCCCCGATTTTTTCCGCGACCCGCCGTCCGGCGCGATTTTCGCGTGCGGTGACGATTTCCAGCCGCACCAGGGAGAGTTCGCCGAAACCATATTCAGCCATCGCTGCCATCGCTTGCGGCGCAATCCCTTTACCCTGTTGCGACTGGCGTACCCAATAACCCAATTCGCCGCAATGGTGCCCGGGAATCAGGTGGTGAATGGCGATGCCGCCGAGAAACACGCCGCTGTCACGGGAAAAAAGCCCCAGATCGCAGGAAACGCCGGCGGCAAGATCACGCCGGCAATGGCGGAACCACGACCAGGCATCGTCCGCGCTATACTCCTCCCGGCACCAGGGCAGCCAGCGGCCCACGGAGGGCACCGATTCGCGCACGGCGGCGAGAAAGGCGGAATGATCGCGGCTGTGAAAGGGACGAATGCAAAGATCGCCGGTGACGATCGTCGGAACAGACTCTTTTGACATACGATTTTCCCGAAATGTTTTTTGTCCGGAAGTCGATAGGCCGTTCCGCTACAGGCCGAAAAAGTCGCGGATGCGGCTGACGATGGCGGCGCGGCGGTCGCCGTTTCGCGGCACCACGTATTTCTGGTAACGCTCCTGCAATTCCTCGATCGTGCGGGCGCGGGCATCGAGCGTTTCCGACATGCTTTCGGCCAGATCGGGACGGGCACGGATAATGTCTTCGAACCCCGCCTTGTCGAGACGATAGCATTCGACATCGGCCGCCGCGATCAGGGTCGCCACGCGCGGCGCGCCGGTCAGCAACCCCATTTCGCCGAAAACGTTGCCGCCGGGCAGCCGCGTCAGTTCGTGCTGCTGTCCGTCCGGCGCTTCCCAGACGACGCGCGCCTCGCCATGGGCGACGATATAGAGCCAATGCGCCACCGCCCCCTGCCGGGTGATCACGTCGCCCTGCGCGAACGGCGCATAGACGAGGCGGCGCGCCATTTTTTCACGTTCGGCGGGTTCGAGCATTTTGAACAGTTCGACATCGGAAAGCGCATTCAAACGCCGTTCCAGTTCACGCTTGCGGATTTCCTTGTAATGCGCCTTGTCTTCGGCAACGAAATGGGTTCGCTGTTCCGGCACCGCGATGCGCCAGCCGCGCCGCTGCAATGCCGCCAGCACGTGCAGGCGCACGGCGGAATCGGTGGCGTCGTCGTCCTTCGGATCGACCATCCAGTAACGCAGACCGTAACGGATCGACCCCGCCGTGAATTCCATCGTCACACACGATGGCGACGGCATCCGCGCAACGTTGGCGATGTCCGCGGAGGCGACGGCGCGCTCCACCACCGTGATCACCTGTGCCGGCGGCACGTTGTAGCCGACGTTGAACCAGATCCAGCGCCGCCAGCCGGGCATTCCGCCGGGGACGCCGAGCTCCTGCCGGCCGATGACGAAAAATTTGTTCTTCATCAACTGGCTGTTCGGAACGACGACCTTTTCCCCGTTGCGCGTCATCACCACCGTATGCCGCCAGTGGATCTCGACCACCTGGCCCGACACGTCGTCGAAACGGATCCAGTCCCCGATCTGGAACGAGGCGTCCAACTGCAACGCCAGTCCGCCGAGAATATTGCCGAGGGTATCCTGCATCGCGAAGGCGACCACCGCGGTGACTACCGCCGAGGTTGCCACCAGGCTGGAAAGCTCGATGCCGGTACGGGAAAGGCAGAACATGAGCCACAGGAAATAGCCGCCGATGACGGCGATGTCCTCGACGATGCGCGGCGACTGGATGGAAAGCGGCGGCAGAACGATGCGGAAAATGAACGATCCCAAAAGCCGGATGGCGACCAGGCCGAACCCGATCAGCGCCACGCTGTGCACGCCGTCGGCAATCGTGACTTTGCCGAACGCAAACAGGACCGCGGCACTGACGTCGATGACGAGCCAGAACAGGAGGAACAGCAGCGTATGCCGCATCGTGATGCGGTCGGGTGCCTGAAAAAGGCGGTTCAACAGCAGCGTAAACAGCAGCAGCGCCGTCAGAATGTAAGGGGTTTCGCGCTGTAGCAAAAAGGCAAAAAATTCATTCATGATAAAGATAGGGCCTCTTCGTTCCGTCTCCGTATTTCCGTTCTTGTATTCTCACCCTCATTCCCCCGTATTTTCCCCCCTGCCTGCATCCGGAAAAGACTGAAGCAAGGAAATTTCCATGTCATTCTCACGCATACCTTATCGTACCTGCGCTTTCGTTCGCGCTCCGTTTTGCCGCATCGCGCCGGTCCCCTGTTGAGTCCAATTTCATGCCGAAGAGTTTAATGAAATAATTTATCAATAAAACCTTCTACAGCAATCAAATCAAATTACATTCAATAATAGAACAACCGGAATCCGGGACAAAAACATTCGGGATAAAAACTCCGGGCGGACATTTGCCGCTCATCCCGCATTTTTACGCGCCAGCGCCTTCACCTGCGCCCATTGCCTCCGGCTCACCGGCAGACGCTCGTCGATGCCGTTCAACACCGCCAGCCATTGCGTCTCTCCCTGCGCATCCTTTTCGCCCGTATCCCGCGGCGACTCCACATCCACCGCGGGCGGACGCTCGAATCCGATGATGGCATCGCGCGCAACCAGGATACTGCGGTGCAGGCGAATGAAACGGTCGGAGAATTCCTTTTCCAGTTGCGCCAGCGATTCGTCGAGCAGGTATTCGCGTTCGGCCGTATGCGCCGCGACGTATTTCTGATCGGAGCGCAGAAACAGGATTTCGTTGACCGGAACCAGCAGCAGGCGGCCCCGTTCGTAACAGGAAAGATAGGAACGCGCCCTGTTGTCGACTTCGCGCAGATGATCCGCGACGGCAGCCGAGGGCCGCAGCAACTGCGCACGTGACAGCGCTTCGAGCAGACGCCGGGCGCGGATCGGTTTCAGCAGGTAATCGACGGCGCGCAATTCGAACGCTTCCATCGCATGGGAATCGTACGCCGTCGTGAAAATCACCGCCGGCGGGTCGGGCATCAATGCCAGATGGCGGGCAAGTTCGATGCCGCCCATTTTCGGCATGCGGATGTCGACGAGCACGACATCAGCATGCGTCGTCGTCAGCGTCGCCATCGCCTCCACTCCGTTGCCCGCTTCGGAAACCACGCTGGTCGGGAGATCGGCGCTGATATCGGAAAGCAGTTCGCGCAACCGCGCTCGCGCCGGCGCCTCGTCGTCGACGAGCATCACTCGCAAAAACCGGGGCGCCGCCGCGGAAGGAACGGCGGACGCGGAAGCTGGCAGGGAGTCGCTCATTTTCACACCTTCATCATGGTAAAACCGCCCACCGAGCGGCAGGGCAACGTGATGTGCACCCGGTATTTCCCGTTCTCATCCTTCGTTTCGATGCGCGCCTCGAGGTCGTAATAAAGCGCCAGGCGTTCCCGGATATTGGAAAGCGCCATGCGGTTGCCGGGCTGGTGGCGGTTTCCGGCGCCGCTCGGATTGGAAATGATGATGTGCAGTTCGTCGCGGCGGCGGGCGAAATGAATGCGGATCACACCGCACCCGGGCAAAGGCTCGATACCGTGATAGACGGCGTTTTCAAGCAACGGCTGCAACAGGAGCGGCGGAATCCTGGCCTCCGCCGGGATGTCGGAAATATGCCATTCGACCTCCAGCCGTTCTCCCAGGCGCAATTTCTCCAGGTTGAGGTATTGCCGGCACAGCGCGATTTCCTCCGAAAGCAGCGTCAACTCCCGCGTATCGCGCATCAGGGCGCGGAAAAGTTCGGCCATCTCCTCCAGTGCCTCCTCGGCGCGCCGGGGATCGCTGCGGATCAGGGACAGCACCGCGTTCAGACTGTTGAACAAAAAGTGGGGACGAATGCGTGCCGTCAGCGCCCGCAGACGCGCCTCCGAAAGCGCCGGGGAAAGCGCGCGGGCGCGCAGGGCGAAATAGGCCAGCCCGGCGCCCGCGATAATGATGGAAAGCAGCCCGACCCGGAAAAAATTCCAACTGCCGCCCGGAACCAGCCCCATGAAACGCCAGAAATCATAAAACCCCAGCGTCAATGCCAGGACGTTGACCACGATCAGCGCCACCGCCGCCTTTTGCGGCAGGCGCCGCAGCAGGGGATTGAAAACCCAGAGCGTCAGCAGATTGGCGCACAGCAAGGGCTC
>JAVBTC010000093.1:0-37239 GCA_031556405.1 Rhodocyclaceae bacterium | reverse complement strand
GAGCCGAAGTTGCCCTGGCCGTCGATCAACTGGTAGCGCATCGAGAAATTCTGCGCCATGCGTACCAGCGCTTCGTACGTCGCCGTATCGCCGTGCGGGTGGTATTTGCCGAGCACTTCGCCGACGACGCGCGCGCATTTCACGTAGGGACGGTTCCAGACATTCTTGGCCTCGTACATCGCGAAGAGCACGCGGCGGTGCACCGGCTTCAGGCCGTCGCGCACATCGGGCAGGGCGCGGCCAATGATGACGCTCATCGCGTAATCGAGATAGGAACGCCGCATCTCGTCTTCGAGACTGACAGGCAGGGTTTCTTTGGCGAATTGATCCATGGGCTTGTACCGTGCGTGTGTGCTTATATGCGTGCCGATGCGGTTCGGAAGAACGCCGCTTTTTATTCGGACGAAACCGCGAATTCTATCATGGCGCCCCTTTCTCTTCCCTTCCGGCGGTTTCCCCCGTCAATTCTCGTTTTTTCCACCTCCAACGTCCGGTTTTACCCTTGAAGTACGCGGCAACTTCGGAGAAAATTCCATTTTTCATTTTTCACGGCGCTGAAACAACGCTGAAATGGAGCACTCATGCAGCAAAGCATCGATCTGCTGATTCAACCGCGCTGGCTCGTGCCGGTAGTCCCGGCCGGCCTTGTGCTCGAACGCCATGCGCTGGCCGTCGACCGGGGGCGGATTCTCGCGGTATTGCCGGTGGAAGAGGCGGAGCGGCGGTTCGCCGCGCGGGAAACGGAAATTCTCGACCGGCATCTGCTGATGCCGGGAATGGTCAACCTGCACTGCCATGCCGCGATGAGCCTGTTTCGCGGCATCGCCGACGACCTGCCGCTGATGACCTGGCTCTCCGATTACATCTGGCCGGCGGAAGGCCAGCACGTGTCGCACCGTTTCGTCCGTGACGGCACGTTGATCGCCTGCGCCGAAATGATGAAGGGCGGCATCACCTGTTTCAACGATATGTACTTTTTTCCGCAGGCGGCGGCGGAGGCGGTGGCCGAGACGGGAATCCGCGCCGCGCTCGGGCTGACCCTGCTCGAATTCTCCAGCGCCTACGCCAGCGACGCCGACGACTACCTCGCCAAGGGGCTGGCGGTGCGCGACGACCTGCGTGACACGCCGCGGCTTTCCTTCTGCCTGGCGCCGCATGCGCCGTATTCCGTCTCCGACCGCACCTTCGAGCGGGTGCTGACGCTGGCCGAGGAACTGGACTTGCCGCTCCATGTTCACGTGCATGAAACGCGCGACGAAATCGTCCAGAGTCTGGAAGCGTATGGCATGCGGCCGCTGGAGCGTCTGCGTCGCCTCGGTTTGCTCGGGCCGGGCCTGATCGCCGTCCATGCCGTGCATCTCGAACCCGGGGAAATCGCGCTGCTGGCCGAGCACGGCGCCTCGGTCGCGCATTGTCCGACCTCCAACCTCAAGCACGGCAGCGGTATCGCGCCGCTTGCCGCGCTGCTCGAAGCCGGCGTCAACGTCGGCCTGGGCACCGACGGCGCCGCCAGCAACAGCCGCTTCGACCTCTTCGAGGAAATGCGGCTCGCGGCATTGCTGGCCAAAGGCGGCGCGGAACGCGCCGATGCGGTCGATGCGCATCGCGCGCTGGCGCTGGCGACGATCAACGGCGCCCGGGCGCTCGGACTCGAAAAAGAGATCGGTTCGCTCGAACCCGGCAAGGCGGCGGATCTGTGCGCAGTGAACTTCGACGAATTACGGCTGTCTCCTTGCTACGACCCCATTTCTCACCTTGTCTATGCGGTAACCGGTGAAAATGTGAGTCATGTATGGATAGAGGGACAACTGCGGATAAAAAACAACGCTTTCATGGATTTTGAACAAAAGGATTTGATCAATCTTGCGGCTTTATGGCAGACTAGAATTCAACCGCGTGAAAAATCGAACTCCTATGATGTTTAAAAGGCGTTCCAAACGAAGCAGCAGAGCAGCGCGGTCCAGTCTTGCCAAATCTTCTATTGCCTGACTTTTATTCTAACGAGGGAAACAAATGAACAAACTTACTAAACATTCCTTGCTGGTCGCGTTCGCGGCTGCTTTGGGCCTCGGTGCGGTAGCAGCCCAGGCGCAGACCGCCGTTGATCGCGTCTATCTCATCGACGCGCGTAACGAAGTCGCCCGCAACAACTATGGCGAATGCTGGCGCACCGGCTACTGGACGCCCGCTGCCGCGGCTGCCGATCCGGCGGGCTGCACGTGTGACCGGGACATCATTCCGAAGGAAGTCTGCACGAAGGTTGCGGCTGTTAGTGACAAGCCGCTGCCTCCGGGAGAAAAACCCGCGCTGCCAGTGCCGGAAGGTATTAAGAAGAAAACCATTTCCGCCGACGCGCTGTTCGATTTCGACAAAGCCGTGCTGCGTCCGGAAGGCAAGCAGAAACTGGATGAACTGGCTGCCGAAGCCAAGAATCTGGACCTCGAAGTCATCATCGCCGTTGGCCATACCGACCGTATCGGTTCGGTTCCTTATAACCAGAAGCTGTCCGAGCGCCGTGCTGCGGCAGTGAAGACCTATCTGGTCGGCAAGGGCATCGATGCCAACCGCGTCTACACCGAAGGCAAGGGCAAGTCCCAGCCGGTGACGGGCGATACGTGCAAGGGTAACAAGAAGACCAAGGCACTGATCGAATGTCTGCAACCGGATCGCCGTGTTGAAATCGAAATGATCGGCACCTCCAAGTAAGACTGGTCGAGCCGGACGAAAAAGCCCAGCGTCAAGCTGGGCTTTTTTTCGGGCGGAATTTTTCGGAATATGTAAGCATACTTTTTTTGCCGATAAAAACGTACTGCCTGCTTCCGCCTTTCCGGTAAACTGCTGCGATGTTCGATCGCCGCGCTTCCCGATTCTCCTTTCCTTCCCAAGGCTGGCCCCTGCTGGCGCTGATTGCGCTGTATCTGGGCATCGGTCTGTTCGGCCACGACCCCTGGAAAGCCGACGATGCGACGGCGATCGGCGTTGCCTGGGATATGCTGGCGCGCGGCCACTGGCTGGCGCCGCACGTGGGCAACCAGCCGCACCCGGACGTGCCGCTGTATTACTGGAGTGCTGCCGGATTCGGGAGCCTCTTTTCCACATTGCTTCCGATGCATGACGCGATGCGTCTGGCGAGCGCGTTATGGACGGGGCTGGCATTGTTCTGTCTCTGGCGCGCCAGCCGCGAGCTGGTCGGACCGGAAGCCGGCATCTGCGCCACGCTGGCGTTTGCCGGCAGCCTCGGGCTGTTGCTGCACGCGCACGAGGCGCAGCCGATGCTGGTTGGGCTGGCCGCGCATGCCGCCGCTTATTGGGCGCTGGCCCTGTTGCCGCGCCGCCCCTGGGAGAGCGCGCTTTTGTTTGGCGTCGCGCTGGCGACCGCGTTTCTCGGTTCGGGACTTGCCGTTGCGCTGATGCTGTTGCCCCTGGCATTGCTTGCGGTCGCTTTCGAAAAAGAGAAGCGGCGCGCGCTGCTGGCGCTGGCCGCCGCGCTGCTTCTGGGCCTGGTGCTCGTGCTTCCCTGGGTCTGCTGGCTCTCTTATTCCGATCCGGCTTATTTCGCGCTGTGGCGGACGGCGAGCGCGGCGCAGTTCGACGGTACGCGTAGTTTTTTCAACACCGCCACCGGTTATCTCGGAATGCTTCCCTGGTTTTCCTGGCCGGCCTGGCCGTTGGCTGCCTGGGTCCTCTGGGTACGCCGCCGTACCTTGCTGAGCCGCGTTTACGCGCTGCCGCTGGGCGCTTTTTTTCTCGTCTGGCTCTGTCTGTCGTACACCTACGAGGCGCGTCCTTTCGTGGCGCTTCTGCTGCTGCCGCCGCTCGCGCTGCTTGCCGGTCCCGCCGCGGCGGTACTGCGGCGCGGTGCGGCGAATGCATTCGACTGGTTCGGGGTGATGACCTTCTCCTTTTTTTCGATCCTCGTCTGGATCGGCTGGAGCGCGATGGTCTTCGGCGTTCCCGAACGCCTGGCGCTGAAGTCGGCCAAGCTCGCGCCCGGATTCACCGCCACGTTCGATTGGCCCGATTTTTTCATCGCGGTTCTGGCGACGGTGGGGTGGGTCGCTCTTTTTCTGACCAGCCGCTCTTCCCCGGTGCGCGGGCTGATTCACTGGCTGGCCGGAGTGACGACCTTCTGGCTGCTGCTGATGGCGTTGTGGCTGCCGTGGGTCGATTACCAGAAGACGTATCGCGGCGTTTCTTCACTGCTGGCTTCCGTGTGGCCCGCTTCGGCGGGGTGCCTGGACGCGCGCAACCTGACGTCGACGCATCTGGCGTCCTTCGACTATTTCAACGGTATCGTAACGACGCCGGGAGTGCGTTGCGACTGGCTGCTGACGTTCGGTTCGGACAGCCGGGACGAAGCGGCGCCCGGCACCGGCTGGACCTTGATCGGCGAAGCGCATCGTCCCAGCGACCGTTCCGAACGGTTTCGCCTTTATCGGCGCGAGCAGTGATTTTTCGGGGTGGGGGCCGTGCCTCCGCCCTGATCGGAATTTTGAATTCCAATTAAATAATAATTATCGTTTGGATATGGCTACAGTTATGTAGTCATATTTAATTGCTATTTGGAAAAATAGCGATTCCCGGAAATTGTGGCTCGTCTTCGCGTCCGGGTATTTCCGGGAACCGCTACCTGTTCAGGTATTCAGGTTCGTTCGGATTCGTGTTTCCGCGGTCAGCCGCAGACGCAGGTCCGCGCTTTTTTGCCAGGAACGGCGCTCTTCGTCGGTTTGGATCATGGCCTGCGCTTCTTCGGGCGATAACGCGGCAAGTGCGGTCAGCGTACGGCGCAGATGGCTGTGCTGCGGCGGCATCGGGCCGTAGAAGAGCACCTGGGAGCCGCGCTGGATGAAGAGGGTGGGGAAGTTTTCGATGTCCAGTTCGTCGCCGATCAGCGCCGCGTCGTCCTCGGTGTCGAGCCAGTGGAATGCGGCCTGCGGAAATTCTTCCGCCAGCGCTTCGAAACCGGCGCGATAGTCGCGGCAGGTGTCGCACCACAGCGCGCACAGGCAGACGACGAACAGGTCGTCGTCCGTCTGTTGCCGGGAGAGAGTGGGGTCGGCAGGGTCGGCGGGATCGTTCGCGGGCATTGCGGCGCTTTTCGGGTTTTCCGTGGTCTTTCCGGGGGTGGCGGGGACGATCAGCGGCTGATCGGCTTGTACCGGATCCGGTGCGGTTTCGCGCCTTCCTCGCCGAGACGTTTCTTCTTGTCTTCCTCGTATTCGTGGTAGTTGCCGGCGAAGAAGGTCCATTGTGAGTCGCCTTCGCAGGCGAGGATGTGCGTGGCGATGCGGTCGAGGAACCAGCGGTCGTGCGAGATCACGAGGGCGCAGCCGGCGAATTCGAGCAATGCGTCTTCGAGGGCGCGCAGGGTTTCGACGTCGAGGTCGTTCGAGGGTTCGTCGAGGAGCAGCAGGTTGCCGCCGGTCATCAGTGTTTTCGCCAGGTGCAGCCGTCCGCGCTCGCCGCCGGAAAGGTTGCCGACGAATTTTTGCTGGTCGGCGCCCTTGAAATTGAAGCGGCCGACGTAGGCGCGACTGGGCATTTCGAATTTGCCGATCTGGATGATGTCGCGCCCGTCGGTCAATTCCTCGAAGACGGTCTTTTCGCCGGCGAGGTTTTCACGGCTCTGGTCGACGTAGGCGATTTTCGCCGTCGTTCCGAGTTCGATGCTGCCGGAATCGGGTGTTTCCCGCCCGGTGATCATGCGGAACAGGGTCGATTTGCCGGCGCCGTTGGGACCGATGATGCCGACCAGCGCGCCCGGCGGCACCGAGAACGACAGGTCGTCGATCAGCAGCCGGTCGCCGAAGGCTTTGGAGACGTTCTTGAATTCGAGCACCTTGTCGCCGAGGCGCTCGGCGACGGGGATGAAGATTTCCTGCGTTTCGTTGCGCTTCTGGTATTCGTAGCTGGAGAGTTCCTCGAAGCGTGCCAGCCGGGCCTTGCTCTTGGCCTGGCGCGCTTTCGGGTTCTGCCGCACCCATTCCAGTTCCTGTTTCATCGTCTTGATTCGCGCCGCTTCCTGCTTCGCTTCGCGTTCCAGGCGTTCTTCCTTCTGTTCCAGCCAGGAGGAGTAATTGCCTTTCCACGGGATGCCGTAGCCGCGGTCGAGTTCGAGAATCCATTCGGCGGCGTTGTCGAGGAAGTAGCGGTCGTGGGTGACGGCGACGACGGTGCCGGGGAAGCGCACCAGGAATTGTTCGAGCCATTCGACCGATTCGGCGTCGAGGTGGTTGGTCGGTTCGTCCAGGAGCAGCATGTCGGGTTTGGAGAGCAGCAGTTTGCACAGCGCGACGCGGCGTTTTTCACCGCCGGAGAGGGAGGCGATCTGTGCCTCCCACGGCGGCAGGCGCAGCGCATCGGCGGCGATTTCCATCTGTGTTTCGACATCGCTGCCGGCGGTGGCGATGATGGCCTCGTATTTCGCCTGTTCCTCGGCGAGCTTGTCGAAGTCGGCATCGGGTTCGGCATAGGCGGCGTAGATTTCTTCGAGTTTCTGCCGCGCCTCGACCACGTCGCCCAGGCCGGACTCGACTTCGTCGCGCACGGTCTTGGCCGCGTCGAGCTGCGGTTCCTGCGGCAGATAGCCGATCTTGATGCCCGGCATCGGAATCGCTTCGCCCTCGATCTCGGTATCGACGCCGGCCATGATGCGCAGCACGGTCGATTTTCCGGCGCCGTTCAGGCCGAGCAGGCCGATTTTCGCGCCGGGGAAGAAACTGAGCGAAATATCCTTGAGGATCTGGCGCTTCGGCGGCACGATCTTGCCGACGCGGTTCATTGTGAAAACGTATTGAGCCATGACAATTGAAATCAACCGGGAGAAAGGAAAGGGCGAAGCTTAACCGAATTGCACGGTTCGGGAAAATTTCCGGAATTTCTGTGCCTGGCATTCCCTGTTGATGATAAAGAAATGAATCTTCACGTCCGGCGACGCCGTGGCCGAAACAAAAACGGCGAAATGCCCGGAAAGGCATTTCACCGCGTATTTCGCCGTATTTCGGGGATGGGATGGTCAGGCTTCGAGAATCACTTTCAGCGCCTTGTGGTCGGCGGCTTTGCCGAAAATTTCATAGGCTTCGAGAATGTCGTCGAGTTTGCAGCGATGCGTGATCAGGCATGACGGATCGAGTTTTTTCGCCTGCACGGTTTTCAGGAGCATCGGTGTCGTCGCGGTATTGACGAGTCCGGTGGTGATCGTGACGGTCCTGATCCACAGGCGCTCCAGGTGCAGATCGGCCTTGACGCCGTGAACTCCGACATTGGCGATGACGCCGCCGGCGGTGACGATGTCCTGGCAGAGGATGAAGGTCGCCGGAATGCCGACCGCTTCGATCGCGACATCGACGCCGAGTCCGCCGGTCAGTTCCATGATCCGTTCGGCGGCCTTGCCGTCGCCGCTGTTGATCGTGTCGGTGGCGCCGAATCTGCGCGCCACTTCGAGCCGGTTGTCGTCGATGTCGACCATGATCAGCCGGGCAGGCGTGAAAAATTGCGCCGTCAGGAGCGCCGCCAGTCCGACCGGGCCGCCGCCGACGATGGCCACGGTATCGCCCGGCTTGACCTTGCCGTACAGGACGCCGATTTCATAGCCGGTGGGGAGAATGTCGCTCAACATCACCAGCGCTTCTTCGTCGCTGCCTTCCGGGATGTGGTGCAGGCTGTTGTCGGCGTGCGGAATGCGCACGTATTCGGCCTGGGTGCCGTCGATCAGGTGGCCGAGAATCCAGCCGCCGCCGTTGCTGCAATGCGCGTAAAGCTGTTTCTTGCAGTAGTCGCAGGTGCCGCAGGAAGTGATGCACGAGATCAATACGCGGTCGCCGGGCTTGAAGGCCGAGACGCCGCCGCCGACTTCGTCTATGATGCCGACGCCTTCATGGCCGAGAATGCGGCCCGGCGTGCAGGCGGGAACGTCGCCCTTGAGAATGTGCAAGTCGGTGCCGCAGATCGTCGTCCGGGTGATTTTGACGATGGCGTCGCCGGGGTGCTGCACCTGCGGTTTGGGATGTTCTTCGTAACTTTTTTTACCCGGGCCTCCATAAACCAATGCTTTCATTGCCGGTCTCCTTTGGTGTAATGCGACGTAATGGTTCGCCGTTTTGCTGCATCGACAGAGAATCCGAACGAACCCGAACGGACCCGGATGGGGCCGGATGAAGCCGAATGAACCCGGCAATGTCCGCGCCGGTCAGATTCTTTCGAGATTTCTTCGCCGTTCCGGAACGCTGCGTGAATGCACGTGAATGCTTTTTCCGCGGCCGGAATGGAATAGGGCTGTATGCGGCGGTATGTGACTGTATGCAATGGCGGGAAGCGCGGAGAGGAACGGCAGGGCGGATATACTCCCATCCCGGAAATTCCGGGCATTCCCTCTACCATCGTAGCAAAGAGGGGGCGATGCGAAAGTCCGGGGTGTGCGCAGGGCGATGGATTCGGCTGGATACGCAACATTTTTGCCATATGTTTTCAGAGGATAAAAAGGAGTTACGGATGAGCAAGGAAAAAAACAAGGAAAGCGACAAGGAAAACCACTCCGCCGATCGGGCCGCCGCCCTGTGGCGGCCTGAAGTAACGCTGGAAATATTGAACCAGCGCGGCGACGGCTATCTGCCGGGATTGCTCGGCGTCGAGGTGCTGCATGTCGGCCCCGGCGTATTGCGCGGGCGCATGAAAATCACTTCCCAGCACATGGCGCCGAACGGTTTTCTGCACGCCGCCAGTGTCGTCACGCTGGCCGACACCTGCTGCGGCTTTGCCACCGTCGCGCATCTTCCTTCCGGCGGACGTTCCTTCACGACGCTGGAGATCAAGACCAATTACCTTTCCAGCGTCAAGGCCGGGGCGACGATTCTCTGCGACGCCGCCGGGGATCATCTCGGACGCACCACGCAGGTCTGGAGCGCGACCGTCAGCGACGAGGAAAGCGGACGCAAGCTGGCGATTTTCCGCTGCACGCAATTGATTCTGATGTAACCGGGCAAAGGGCGGAGCGGCATCCGTGTAACGGATTTCCCAGGGTTACAGGGCTATTGAATTCTAAATTTAAAAATTAATTATTATGTGAATCTATCTACATGGATGATAGTAAATTCCACTATTATTTAGAATAAATATCGTCTTCAAGCGTATTTTCATCGCACAGCATGGCGATGGCGGCGGCGATACGGGTGGGCGGCGTGCCGGGGGCATAGCGGTGCAGTACGCGCCCCTGGCGGTCGATCAGAAATTTGGTGAAATTCCATTTGATGGCCTCGCTGCCGAAAATGCCTCTGGCGGCGCGCTTCAGGTAGACGAACAGCGGGTGTGCGTTTTTGCCGTTGACCTCGATCTTGGCCAGAACGGGAAAACTGATTTCGTAATTCGTTTCGCAGAAGGCGGCGATTTCTTGTGCCGCCCCCGGTTCCTGCGCCAGAAACTGGTTGCAGGGGAAGGCGAGCACCGAAAACCCTTGTGCATGGAAGCGCCGTTGCAGCGATTCCAGCCCGGCATACTGGGGCGTGAAGCCGCAGCGGCTGGCGGTGGTCCCGATCAGCCGCACCTGGCCGGAGAAATCCGCGAGCGGCCTTTCGCCACCCATGGGCAGCGGCACCGAGAAATCGTAAACGGAAGCAGGCGGGGACGACATGGCAATATGAAATTTTATTGCCAAATCATCATGCCGGGCGCAGCAATTCCGCGAATTCCTGCCGCAGTTTGGCCAGCTTGGGACCGATTACCACGGCGCAATACGCCGTCTGCGGATGGCGGCGATAGTAGGCGTGGTGCTCGGATTCGGCGGGATGGAACGGAAATTCCGCCGCATCGCGTACCTCGGTAACCAGCGGTGCAGGCCACAATTCCGCCGCGTCGAGTTCCGCCATCACCCGCCTTGCCGTCTCGAACTGTGCCGCGCCGAAGCAGAAAATGGCCGAGCGGTACTGGCTGCCGACATCGGCGCCCTGGCGGTCGCGCGAGGTGGGGTCGTGAAGAATGAAGAAAATCCGCAGCAGGCGCTCGTAGGAAACGATTTCCGGGTTCCATTCCAGGCGCACGACCTCGATATGCCCGGTCGTCCCGGTACAGACGTCGGCGTAGGTCGGAGCGGCGGTATGTCCGCCACAATACCCCGACGTTACCGCCGTGACGCCGGCGACCCGTTCGAACGCCGCTTCCAGGCACCAGAAACAGCCGCCGCCGAGGATCGCGGTTTCGCTATGCGTATCCTTGGGGTCGTCCTCGTGTATATTCGATTGGCTCATTTTTTCCTCTCATCGGGTTGATGCAGGCGAGGCGAAAGGTTGAATTTTCATCGGCGATTCTGCATAGTCCGACGTTTTTCGCCTGGAAGTCAGATGTCCGAAGCACTCGAAACCCTCTCTCCCATTTCTTCCCCGCTTCTGTCCATTCCGTCCATTACCGCGCGCATTGCCGCCGAACTCGGCGTCGGACCCGCGCAGGTCGACGCCGCCGTTGCATTGTTGGACGAGGGCGCGACGGTTCCGTTCATTGCCCGTTACCGCAAGGAGGCCACGCAGGGGCTCGACGACACGGAATTGCGCACGCTGGCGGAGCGCCTTGTATATCTGCGCGAACTGGAAGAGCGGCGCGGCGCGATCCTGGCCTCGGTCCTGGAACAGGGAAAGCTTACGCCCGAATTGCAACGGGAGATCGAAGGCGCCGAAACCAAGCAGCGTCTGGAAGATTTGTACCTGCCCTATAAGCCGAAGCGGCGCACCAAGGCGCAGATTGCGCGCGAGGCGGGTATCGCGCCTCTGGCCGAAGCGCTGCTGGCCGACCCGGCGCTGAATCCGCAGGTGGAGGCGGAACGCTATCTCAACGCCGATGCGGGATTTGCCGACGCCAAGGCGGTGCTCGACGGCGCCCGCCAGATACTGATGGAACGATTCGCCGAAGATGCCCAGTTGATCGGCGAACTGCGCGCCCATGTCGAGGAACACGGCGTCGTCGTCTCCAGGGTCGCCGCCGGGAAAGAAACGGAAGGCGCGAAATTCCGCGACTACTTCGATTACCGCGAACCGCTGCTCGCGGTGCCTTCGCACCGCGCGCTGGCCCTGTTCCGCGGACGCAACGAAGGAATGCTGCAAGTGACGCTTGCCCTCGATTCGGAATTGGAAAAAGAGGAAAAAGCGGAAGAAGCGGAAAAAGCGGAAGAAGCCGGGAGTAAAGCGAAATCGGGAATGAAACCGGTGGCGGCGAAAGTTCCGAATCCCTGCGAGGCGCGGATCGCCGCGCATTTCGGCATCCGCGACGCGGGCCGTCCGGCGGATGCCTGGTTGCAGGAAACGGCGCGCTGGAGCTGGAAGGTGAAGATGTCGCTGTCGCTCGAACTCGAATTGATGGGCGCCTTGCGCGAGCGTGCCGAGGAAGAGGCGATCCGCATCTTCGGGCGCAATCTGAAGGCGCTGCTGCTTGCCGCGCCGGCGGGCGCCAGGGTGACGATGGGGCTGGACCCCGGCATCCGCACCGGGGTCAAGGTTGCCGTCGTCGATGCCACCGGCAAGTTGCTCGATACCGCGACGGTCTACCCGCACGAGCCGCGCAATGACTGGCGGGGCGCGCTGGCGACACTGGCGGCGCTGGTGGAAAAGCATAAAGTGGAATTGATCGCCATTGGCAACGGTACCGCGTCGCGCGAGACCGACCGGCTGGCCGGGGACCTGATCAAGGCCGCGGGCAGCGGCGCCAGGCTGGCCAAGATCGTCGTTTCCGAGGCCGGTGCCTCGGTGTATTCGGCCTCCGAATACGCCGCGAAGGAATTTCCACAGCTTGACGTGTCGCTGCGCGGCGCTGTATCGATCGCGCGGCGCCTGCAGGACCCGCTTGCCGAACTGGTGAAGATCGAGCCGAAGGCGATCGGCGTCGGCCAGTATCAGCACGATGTCGCGCAGACGCGGCTGGCGCGGGCGCTGGATGCCGTCGTCGAAGACTGCGTCAACGCCGTCGGCGTCGATCTGAATACCGCCTCGCAGCCGCTTCTGGCGCGCATTTCCGGGCTGAACGCGACACTCGCCGGCAATATCGTCACGCACCGCGACGCGCACGGGGCTTTCCGCGAGCGTCGCGCGTTGCTCGATGTGTCGCGCCTGGGCGCGAAAACCTTCGAACAGGCGGCGGGCTTCCTGCGCATCGTCAACGGTGACAACCCGCTGGACGCTTCGGCGGTGCACCCGGAGGCCTATCCGGTGGTTGCGCGCATCCTCGAAGACCTGCAGCGCGATATCAAGGCGTTGATTGGCGATGCGCGCGCGCTGAAGCATCTCGACGCCCGGAAATACACGGACGAAACCTTCGGCCTGCCCACTGTCGAGGACATCCTCAAGGAACTGGAGAAACCGGGCCGCGACCCGCGTCCGGAATTCAAGACGGCGGCGTTCAGGGACGGCGTCGAAACCATTGCCGACCTGGAGCTGGGCATGGTGCTCGAAGGCGTGGTGAGCAACGTCGCCGCGTTCGGCGCCTTCGTCGATATCGGCGTGCATCAGGATGGCCTGGTGCATGTCTCCGCGCTGTCGGACAAATTCGTCAAGGACCCGCACGCGGTCGTCAAGGCAGGCGACATTGTCCGCGTCAAGGTGCTCGAGGTCGATCTGGCGCGGAAGCGGATCGCGCTCACGATGCGGCTTGGCGACGAAGTTCCGGCGCGAAGCGGCGGTAAGGACAAATCGCCGGCGGAGCGCGCCCCGGCGCGGCGGCCGGGCAAGAATTCCGCCGCCGGAAATTCTGCTTCGATGTCACCGCAAAACGCGATGGCCGCTGCGTTTGCCCGTCTCAAACGCTGATGGGCGCCGGATAGAACGCAGAAAGGGACGCAGGAAGGGACGCCGCCGGACCGATCCGGCGCTCTTTCCGGCCATCGGCCATGGATGAGAGACGCCGGACAGAGAGAAACCGGGTACATAGCGAATGTAATAAATTGTGCAGTGCGCAACTTGTCGCGGCGCGCACGGTCAATCCCTCAAATTATGTGGGGGATTGTCATGGATTCCAGGATTCGGAGCGTCTACGACGACGCGAACATGATGGCCGGGTCTTTACGTTTTCTGTCGGAGACATTCAAGATGCTCGGGTCCGCACAGGATCTGGAAATCTTTATTTATGCCTCGGATATTCTGGAAACGCTCGCGCGGGGCGCCGAAAAAATCGCCCGGGATGCCGATGAGGTGCTGTCCGGATAGTCGGCGAGGCGGCAAAAATACCCAAAGAGACGCGAAAAAATCTGAAGAATTAAAGCCTTTGATCTGTTGCCTTGAATTCTTCTTGAAATAAAAAAGTCCATCGTCAATACGGGGCGCTCTCTTTTTCTTTTGTTGAAAAAATGCCAAAGGATTTATTCGGGGCGAAATATCGCAATGCTTGACACCCAACCAAGATAATCATATCTTGGTCGTTTAATATCTATATCATAAAACGGGGTGGTGTCATGAGCGGTAAACATGCTTCTAGGATCGGCAACAAAGTTTCCGGTGGCGTCATCGTTCAGGGATCGCGGACGGTACTGATAGGTTCGCAGAACGGAGTGGCCTGTTCTGTCTGCCCCGGCGGTGTCGATCCCATTGGCAATCCGGTCAACCCCATGCTGGGCGCCAAGATTTTGAGCGGTGAAACCGACCTGATGTTGCCCGGTCCGTTGCCGTTCGTCATCTCCCGCAACTACAGCAGCTACCAGACCGATACCCCGGGTCCTGTGGGGCTTTTCGGCCCCGGCTGGCAGCTTCCCGCTGGAATATCGCTCAATTTTTCCCAGGAGGCATTGACCCTCAACGACAGCGGCGGCCGCAGCATTCGTTTCGATCCGCTGTCTCCGGGCGAAATCGCCTACAGCCGCAGCGAACGTCTGTGGCTCGTGCGCGGCGGCCAGGAAATGCTTTCCGGCCCACAGGCGGAGACTTTGGCTATCGCGTGGCAGGGGTTGCCCGCCGCACTGAGGCGTCAGTTCGGTTATATTTTTGCCACTGCCGCTCCCTTGGGGCCCTGGTGGTGCTTCGGCACATTACCCGCTGCGCTGCCGCCACCCGGCCAGCGCTTGATGCTGCAGGGCTTCGTCGACCGCTTTGGCCGGCGGCAACTTTACCTCCGCGCCGAGGATGGTCCCTTCGAAGGTCAAATCGTCGAAGTCATCGACGGCTCCGGACGGCGCTATGCCCTCGACCTCATCCGATTGCCGGATATTGTCTCCGCGCCCGGCTGGGGAATGGATGACGGCATTCGTCTGGCCGCCGTCCGGTTGCTTAGCGAAGATAGCGATTCCGAACCCCCCGATACGCCGTTGGCAACCTATCAGTACACTACTCGCGGCGAACTGGCCGCAGTGTATGGCCGCGACGGGAAACTGCGGCGCCGGTTCGAATACCATTCCACATTGGTCGGGCGCATGACCGCCCACTCCTATGCCGGACGCCCCACCAGCCGATACGAATACGATGCCGAGGGCCGCGTCGTTGAACAAATCAATCCCCAGGGCTTGAATTACCGTTTCGAATACCGCTCCGACCGTACCGTCGTCGGCGATCACCTGGGGCGCAAGCGTACCTACCACTTCGAAGGCAAGGGCGGCCTCAGGCGCGTCGTCAAACTCGAACGTGCCGATGGCAGTTGCACCCAGAGCCGTTTCGACGGCAGCGGCCGGCGGGTCGCCTCCATCGATCCGCTGGGCCGGGAGACGATTTACGAACTCGATACGGCCAACGGCAATCTGTTGGGCGTCACTCTGCCCGATGGCAAACGACAGCGTTTCGCTTACGACGTTCACCATTCCCTGACTCGAATCATCTTCCCCAACGGCAGCGAAGCTCGTGCCGCTTACGATATTCTCGGCCGTCTCATCAAGGAGACCAATCCGCTGGGTCACAGCACTCGCTACCGCTACGCCGATAACAACAGCGGGCAGCCGTTCCAGATCGAAGACGCCAAGGGCGGTATCAAACATCTCGACTGGAATGCGCAGGGGCAGTTGCAGTGCCACACCGACTGTTCCGGGAGCAGTACCCGCTATCACTACGATCGCTGGGGACGGCTTACCCGAATCGAGGGTGAGGAAGGGTGGCATCTCCGTCACGAGTACGACAAACGAGGCAGGCACATTGCCAGCATCGACGCCTTGGGGCAAAAAACCGCCTATGCCTACGACGATGCCGGCGACCTGGTTCGGATCGTTTATCCCGACGACAGCGAGGCAAGTCTCGACCGCGATGTCTGGGGGGATCTCTGCGGGTACGCTTACGGCGGCCAGATCCAGCGTTACCGTCACGATACCGGCGGGCGGCTGACCGAAATCACCGACGAAAACGGTGCCCGTGCCGTTTTCCATTACGACAAGATGGACCGCCTGATCGAGGAAATCGGCTTCGACGGCCACACCCGGCACTACCGCTACAATCTCGCCGGCGAACTTGTCCAGAGTGAGAGCGCTGGAAAAATAACGGAATATCGTTACGACGATGGCGGCCGCTTGCTCGAAAAAATGCAGCCGGGCATCGGAGGGCAGCCGATTTCCACCAATTTTTCCTACGACGACAACGGAGCCTTGAGTGAAGCGCGTCACGTTACCGACCCCGCGGGTGTCATGATCGGGGTATTCTTTGAGCGTAATGAGCTTGGGCAATTGATCGCCGAAACTCAGGAAGCGCGGAACGCGACCGGCGAAACCGTCTGGAGTCACCGCGTCGAACACCGCTACGATGCCCTTGGAACCGAATGCCAGACAATTCTCAAGGATTTGCCCGTGCTCACCTGGCAGGCCTATGGTTCCGGCCATCCGCACGGCCTCCTGCTCGACCAGACTCCATTGCTTGATTTCGAGCGTGACAAATTGCATCGCGAAACCGAACGGCGCTTCGGTCCCGTCATTGCCCGGCGCCATTACGACCCGCTTTCGCGGCTGGCCGAACACAGCGTCCGTTCCCCGGCGATTGGCGAGATGCTCGACCGCCGCCACCACTACGATCGGCTTGGGCAACTCGTGCAGGTCGACATCGCCGGCGGCGCGCAACAGTACCGCTACGATCCTGCCGGACGGCTGGTCGAAGCATCGCGTTCCGGCCATGAGGAATCCTACCGGTTCGATGCCGCTGGCAATCGTCTCTTCCCATTACCCGATGTCCCCGAACTGCCCGCATTGCCCGACATGCCCCTGTCTGCCTGCCCGGGCAACCGGATCGACCATGACAGCGAGTACCGTTACCGCTACGACGACCACGGCAGCCTGCTGCTCAAATACAGGGCGGGTGACACGCACTTTTACGGTTATGACGGCGCCCAGCGGCTGATTCGCTATGCGCGGGAGACTCCGGAACGGGTTGTCGCCAGCAGCTACCTGTACGATCCGTTCGGGCGGCGGGTTGCCAAACAGACCATCGAGACCGATGGTGAGGGAAGGACGACGGGAGAGGTGAAGACCACGTGGTACGGGTGGGATGGCGACAGACTGATATTGACGGAAGAAGACGGCAGGCGAATTCATACTGTCTATCATCCCCGGAGTTTTGTGCCGCTGGTGCGGATCGAAGGAGAAGCGAAAACACAGCCCCTCGGCCTGGCGCAAAATCTGCAGAAATTGGGAGCGCCGCTGGAAGCGGGACACATTGCAATGCTCGGGCGGATCGAGGAGGAATCCAGACAGGATGCACTCAGCACGCCGAGCCGGCACTGGCTCGGGGAAGCGAAATTGACGGCGGAGCAGTTGGAACCATTGATTGCCGAAACGGAAGAAGCGCCTCCGCCGCACATTCACCTCTACCACTGCGATCATCTCGGGACGCCGATCGCCTTGATCGATCGGAACGGATCCGTCGACTGGAGCATCGAGCTCGATGCCTGGGGCAATGTGCGGAACGAGCACAATCCGAAAAATCTTTATCAGCCGATCCGCTTTCAAGGCCAGCATGCCGACCCGGAGAACGGGCTTTACTACAACCGGCATCGATACTATGACCCCAAAACCGGGCGCTATATCAGCCAGGATCCCAGCGGGTTTTTCGGCGGAACGAATTTTTACGATTATCCGCCGAATCCGATGGAATGGACGGACCCATTGGGCCTGCAACAGCAAACGAATCCCACGACTCCTGTCAGTGCCACGGGCGCGGCGCGCGGAAGCGGCGTTGTCGTCACGAACAGCGATAATTCGGTGGAAACGAGAACGGGTGGTACGCGCGCCTGGCGAAATAACAATCCCGGAAATATCAGAGGAGGAACTTATGCAAATAATCACGGCGCCATTGGAAGTGCCGGGGGATTTGCCGTATTTCCCGATGAAGCGACAGGAGCGACGGCGCTTCGAGAATTGCTTTGCACGGAGCGTTATCAGAATATGACGATTTCCGAAGCGATAAATACCTATGCGCCTCCATCGGAAAACGACACGGCTGGATATCAGGCTGCCATAGAGAGAGGAACGGGGTTGCCGGGTACGACACCCATGAACGGGTTAACCACCGACCAATTGAATTCAGTGATTGGTGTCATCCGCCAGCAAGAAGGCTGGGGAGTAGGAACTGTTACCACGACTCCCGCACCCGCTGCGCCCGCCACGCCTGCCCCTGCTGCGAATGGGCAATGACGAATATGAGATTGTTATATTCATTGTTATGCGGCGCTTTATTTTGTGTTGCCTTGCCTTGTTTGGGGAAAGAGGTTTTCTGCGGAAAGATAGAGAAATTTTTTTTCCGGGACCCGATTACAAAGCGGGAGACAAGCTGAACGAAGCGCTTCTGCTTCGATTTGAAAAAGAACAGCCAGTTGCATATGAACTGCTTGAAGGCAAGACAAAAAATTCGCTGGTCTTGCGGGAGATTCAACTCGTACCCTCGGGAGGGGGAGATATTTTTTTCCGTCTTGCCGGAAAGAAGGCCTGCGTGACAGGTATCCCGCTTGAAGCGCACTCCGCGCATCATATACGGCCAGTCATTCTGATCGAACCGGGGCTGGTGGAAACGGATGGCACTATCCGGGATCCAAAGCCGGATGAATTTTCCTGCGGCAGGCAGTGGAAGAATGAATAAGACGTCAGGGTACGCGAGGAAATCCGGGACACCCGATAAGACGAGGTCGGCAGTCAGCCTGGCCAGGATTTAACCGGGGCGCGCGAAATGGATGGCGTGTTGTAAATGAATCCTTTCGTGGCTCCTGTTGATGAAGCGGCTCCCGTTCACTGTGAAACCGCCCCGTAGTGAACCGTTTTTTACCGGTTCCGCAGGCTTTTCCCATGGCTGGAAGCGCAGGTGGGTACGGAACGCATGCCTCCGGTCGAAACCGGAAAATACCGGCCAAATGTCCGAAATATCGTGCGGATGTCGTGGCATAACCGATTCGAATGAGGCATTTTGCCCATCCCGGCACCGAATATACGTTCAATCCGGAGCGTCTTCATGCAAAAATTTGAACACTATGCCGATGTGGCAATCGAAAGAAGGCCGGGGACGGATTTCGAGTTCCAGTAACCTCTCCGAATGGTTCTCCGAAATATTCTTTCATGCTGAAACGTTTTGTAGGTTAAGTAAATTCACGGTCCGATACGGTTTTTCGATATAGTTATGCAGTCATAAATAAGTCCGACGACTGGCGGCGCTCCAAGGCGGGGATCAGGGATAGAGCCTGGAAGGCCGGGAGGTCGATTGGGAGGTTTTCTGGCGTGTCGCACACTAAAAATTTTCTGGATAAAGCTTATGCGGCGGCGGCTCCCGGGTGGGCGTTCAACCCGACGATGCAGGCGATCCGCAACGGGTTTCTGCTCTGCCTTCCATTGGTGGTGGCGGGATGTATCGCGCTGTTGATCAACAATCTGCCGATTCCCGCCTATCAAAGCGAGATGGCGCGCATCTTCGGGCCGGATTGGAAAAAATTCGGCGCCCTGGTCTGGCAGGGAACGTTCGGCATTCTGTCGCTGCCGATGCTGTTCGGCATCAGCCAGCATATTGTCATTTTGCGCAACCAGCGCTACCCGATGGAGCCGGTCAGTCCGATTCTTGCCGCGCTGGTGGCATTCGCGTCGCTGGTGGTGATCATGCCGACGGTCAACGGCGACTGGCTCCCCACGCTGTGGACCGGTTCGAGCGGTCTTTTCGTCAGCATCGTCATCGCGCTCGTTTCCACCAGGATTTTCGTGCGGCTGGCCAGCGTCAGGCAATTGCGGCTGGCGCTCTATGCGGAGGGATCGGATGCGGCGATTCCGCAGGCGTTCGCGTGCCTGCTTCCGGGGATCCTGACCGTCTTCATCTTCGCGGTGGTGCATTTCGGCTTCGAGGTACTGACCGGAAGGACGGTGTACGAATTCGTGCACGACCTGGTGCTGTATCCGTTCTCGCTGTTCAAGGATACGTTGGGCACGAGCATCGCCTATGTCTTCATCTGCCAGGTGTTCTGGTTTTTCGGCATTCATGGCGCCAACGTTCTCGATCCGGTGACGCACCAGTTCTACGAAGCGGCGATGCAGGCCAATCTCGCGGCGCAGGCGGCAGGGCAGCCGTTGCCGAACACGGTGACCAAGCTGCTGCTCGATATCTTTGTTTACATGGGCGGTTCCGGTTCGTCGATCTGTCTTCTGGCCGCGTTGCTGATCGCCAGCAAGAACAACGGAAGCCGCCGCCTGGCGCAGATTTCGTTGATACCGGGGTTGTTCAATATCAACGAAATCCTGCTCTTCGGTCTTCCGGTGATTCTGAATCCGATCTTTCTGATTCCCTTCGTCTGCGTGCCGCTGATCCTGATGTTTACCAGTTATCTGGCGATCAGCTACGGATTCGTGCCCGGCCCGACCGTCCCGGTCGACTGGACGACACCGCCGATCATCGGCGGTTACGTGGCCGCCGGCGACTCGATTCGCGGCAGCCTGCTGCAATGCTTCAATCTGGTGCTGGGCACGCTGATCTATCTGCCTTTTGTCCGGGTTTCGGACCGGATGAAGGAGGAACGGCAGAAGAAGGCGATGAGCGGCCTGATGGATGTGGCGTGCAGCAACACGGTCAGCCCGTCGGGCAAGAAATGCCTCGACCGCGACGACGAAATCGGGATGCTCGCGCGCGCGCTCGCCAGCGATCTGCAACGCGCGATCGAGAAAGACGAGGGGCTGTATCTCGAATACCAGCCGCAGGTGGATCACATTTCCGGGAAGGTCATCGGCGCCGAGGCGCTGGTGCGTTGGCGGCATCCGGCGTACGGCCTGATTCCGGCGCCGATCATGGTGGCGATTTCCGAAGACGGCGATTTCATGAAGCCGCTCGGATTGTGGGTGTTCAACGAGGCTTGCGCCGAACGCAGGCGCTGGGTGGACGGCGGGCTCGACGACGACTTCGAAATGTCGATCAACGTTTCGATCCTGCAACTGGAAGACGAAATGCTGCCGCAGAAGATTTCCGATCGTCTGAAGCACCATGAATTGCAGCCGCAGATGGTCGGCATCGAAGTGACCGAGTCCGTCGCGCTCGACCCCGATGCGCAGCACAACCGGGTACTGCACCAGATCCACAATCTCGGCATCGGCATATCGATCGACGATTTCGGGATGGGGCACAGTTCGCTGCTGTATCTGAAACATTTCCCCGTCAGCACGCTGAAGATCGACAAGGTGCTGTCCAAGGACGTCGCCACGAACCAGACCTGCGTCGAAATCATCGCCACCATCGTCGAACTGTGCCGCGCGCTCAATGTCGACATTGTCGTGGAGTTCGTCGAAAACCAAGAACAAATCAATATCTTGCGCAAGCTGGGATGTTATATCTTCCAAGGCTATTTCTTCAGCAAACCCCTGCCCGGAGAAAAAACGCTCGCCTACGTGCTGGAGAAAAACGCCCAGGCCCAGGAATCGCTGTCGTGATGCCGGATGCCGTACCGCTGGCGTTCCGGAAGGATCGGGGACGGAAAGGCGGCGGGGCCGGCGGCCGGCGGGGTGGAGGGAATTTCCGGAGAATATCGTTCCTGGCAGTGGGCGCGGCGTTGTTCCTGCTCGGGGTCGGCCTGGTGCTGGCGGCGGAGGGTACGGATGGTGCGGAGGGAATTCCCGAGGAGCCGCCGCTGCCCGAGGAACCGCAGGAGGTGCCGATCCCGCAGTTCGGCGGCAACGAGCTGAAGGGCAATTTCTTCTATTTCCAGCGCGCCCGCGACCGCTACAGCGTCGAGAGAGGGGAATTTCGGACGAATCTGCACCATTCGACGCTGCAATCCAACATCGAATTCAGTTCCGGTTACCTTGCCAAAAGCGTGGGGCTCGATGTCGCCGTTTTCGGTTCCACCGATCTGGAAAACAGCGGCGGCCCCGATCACGAAATCAGTTTTTATCCCTGGCGCGATCCCTGGTCCGCCAATTGGTCGCAGACGGACGCACGCAGCGGCGTTTCGCTCTATCGCGCCCATCTCAAGTTCAAACGCGAGTTTGGCCAGATATTCGGCCAGGATTCCGGCCAAAATTCCGGGCGGAATGACGCGTGGGCCAAGATCGGCTATTTCCAGCCTTCCGGCCCCGGCGTGCTCGGTGTCAACTGGTCGCTGATGCCCGGAACCTACCTCGGCGCCGAGGCGGGAACGAACTTCGGGCCGCTTGCCCTGGCCGGTGCCTACGTCACGAAATACAAGGCGCCGTGGTATCAGCACGCCTATTCTTTCCGTCAGACCGACGGCGTCACGCGCGTCGATTATCTCTGGTCGCTTGGAGCCCGCTACGAATTCGTGCCCGGATTTTCCCTGGAAGCGGCCTACGGCGAGTCGCAGAATTATCTGCAGAACGCGCACATGAAAATGAAATACGAGCGCAAACTTTCCGAGAACGAGGTGCTGTATCTGACCTATCAGCTCTATGCGATGGGTGACAGCAGTGACGGAACGTCGGTCAACAATCTTTTCGACGGTACCGCGTTCCAGCATTACGTGGCGGTCAGTTACCGCCCGGCGCCGTGGTCGCTGCGCGCGGAGGCATTGCATACCCGCGCGCCGACGAACCGGCCGGAAAACGCCGGCTATTTCGCCTACCGTCTCATCGGTGCCTACGGCGGTTCCAACGGGGCTTACGAACCCTGGTGGGACAACCGTTCCGACTGGAACCACAACCGGGAAAGCGCGGTATTTCTCCGCGTGGGGCGCACGCTGGACGACATCGTCGCGATGCCGGGCTGGTCGCTCGGCGCCTCCGCGGTGCGCGGCTGGGGCGGCAGGGTGTATGGGGTGAACCAGACGTTGCGGGAAACCTCCTATTCGTTCGATGTCGGCTATCTGGTTCCGTCCGGCCCCCTGAAACAGACCAGCATCAATCTGCATTACACGCACTACAACAACAAGACCGATCTGCCGAGCTGGACCGGGTTCAAAAACCTGTTCCAGGACGAGCGCGACGTCAAGTTTTTCATTACCGTTCCGTGGAGCCTTTAGGGCGGAACGCGGCAATGCCGCCGTCCGTCCCGGGGAGATCCGGTTTCGCGGAAAGCGGCCGGCGTCCCGCGCTGTCCGGGATTGGCTATAGAATGCCGGGGTAAAGGAGGAGAAAGACATGCGTTCTTCATTCCCCCCGCAGGCTCGGAATACCTTGCGCGCGCAGTCGCGCAGGTGGTGCGTTTATGCCTTGCTGTCATTGTTTCTGGCGCTGTTCTCGGCCTTTCCCGTTCTGCCGGCAGCGGCGGCGGTCAAGGATCTGATGCCCGGCGGCCAGAAAGAGGCGAGCGCCGCGCAGAGCGAAAAAACCGAAGCGGAACTCTCCGCCTCGCTCGATGAGGTCATCCACACGCTGGAAGACGACAAGGAGCGCAAGGCGCTGGTCGACGAACTGAAACAGCTGCGCGCGGCGCTGCCCAAACAGGAAGCCGGTACGCAAGCAGCGAAGGGGCCGGGTAATCTGCTCGAGAATATTTCCCGCAATGTCGAAGCCCTGGTCGGGCATTTCAAGAACCAGACCTTCCCGCTGCATTTCTGGCAACAGCGAATCAATTCCGCCATGGACGGCATCGCCGCGCCTTACACCGACGCCAGCGGGTTGCCGGTGGAAGGCTCCGGCGCGGAAGTGGGAAGCGATTTCCTGCTCGTGCTTTCGGTCTGGGCGGTCGTTGCGCTTGGCCTGATCGAATGCGTCAAGCGCGTGCGTCTTCGCTTCGGCACCCACGATGAACTGACGCCCAATCCCACCACGCGGGCCATCGCGCTTTACGTGCTGCGCCGTTTCGGGCCGTGGCTGGCCGCATTCCTGATCACGCTGGCGCTGGTCCATGCCACCGAGGCATCGCGCGGTAAGGCGCTGGGGCTGATGGTGGCTTATGCCGTGGTCGGCGGCGCCGTTTTTTCCTCGCTTTGCGCGCTGCTTTTTTCCCTCTGCACCGAAGGCCATCGCCGCCATGCCGTGCGCTGCCTGCTGGCGCCGCGCCCGCTGCATCATCTCTACGCCATCGGCGTCTGTTTCGCGCTGAACGATGCGATGGGCAATCCGGAAGTGGGCCGGCTGTTCTCCGCCGATCTCCTGGCGCTGATATCGTCCCTGATCACGATCTGCGCCGCGCTGCTGATCCTGGCCTTCACCCTGTCGTTTCGCCGCCCGGTGGCGCATCTGATCGCCAACCGTCCGTTCGCGGCGCGCCGCAAGACCAGCGGCGTGACCGAGATCCGCCAGTTTCTCGGCAAGCTCTGGGCGCCGCTGATGGCGGCGCTTGCCGTCTCGGCGGTCGTCATCACGCTCTTCACGCCCGAGAATAAGGACCTCATCGTGCAGCGCACGATCGCCAGCCTCGCAATCCTGATCATGACCCTGTTCGCCGGACTGCTGCTGCGGCGCAGCCGCGACACTCATGAGGCGCAGCAGGCGCACCGGCGCCGTTCCTCCGCATACGTGCGGCGCTTCGGCACGGCGTTCGGCAGAGTGCTGCTGTTCGCGCTCTGGATCGCTTTTTTCGAATTCGCCGCGCGCGTCTGGGATTACTCTCTCATCGACCTGATGCACCAGAAACTGGGCCGGATGGTTTTCGGCGTCATCGTCACCGCATTCATCGCCTGGCTGCTCTGGTTGATCGTCGACACCGCGATACTCGAGGCGCTGTCGCCGCGGCCGCGCAAATTCGGCGGCGCCGTGGCGAAGGCGCCGGGCGCCCGGGCGCGCACGCTGCTGCCGCTGTGCCGCGGCGCCGTGGGCGCATTGATCGGCGGCGCGGCGGCCATCATCGCGCTCGCCAATCTCGGCATCGACATCACACCGTTCATCGCCGGCGCCGGCGTCGTCGGTCTGGCCGTCGGTTTCGGGGCGCAGACGCTGGTGCAGGACATCATCACCGGGCTCTTCATCATCATCGAGGACACGATTTCGATCGGCGATTACATCGAAACCAGCGACCATGGCGGCACCGTCGAGGGATTGAGCATCCGCACCGTGCGGCTGCGCGATCTGTACGGCACGCTGCACACGATCCCGTTCAGCCAGATCAAGACGGTGAAGAACCTTTCGCGCCAGTTCGCCTGTTCGGTATTCGAGATCGGCGTCGACTACGCCAGTGACATGGACAAGGTCTTCCGCGCGCTCAGGGCCGTCGGCAGCGAAATGATGGGCGATTCCCGCCTGCGCCGCGATCTCCTGGCGCCGCTCGACGTGCAGGGAATCGTCCGCTTCGACGACAGCGCCATCGTCGTCCGCGCCGTGTTCAAGACGCGCCCGCTCAAGCAATGGGCGATCAGCCGCGAATTCAACCTGCGGCTGAAGAAGAAATTCGATCAGGAAGGCATCGAGATTCCGTTCCCGCAACGTTCCCTGCATCTGGCGCCGGATGCCCGCGAGGCACTGGCGCGGATGCAGGCGCCGCCGGGGGATGCGGCCGGGTGATGCAGATGCGCCGTTGCCGGGGATATTTTGGAAGGGATTGCCGGAGATTGCTCGAACGGTGGTGGAATTTCACTGGATTCCCGCCTGCGCGGGAATGACGGGAGATGGCGGGTCGTGCGGACTGCGCGGACTACGGCGGATTCCTGCGTCCGTGCCGTTCGAACGGTTGCCGCTTGCCCAGGACGGGAAAAACCCTCGTCATTCCCGCGCAGGCGGGAATCCAGGAAATTTCCCCAACACATTCATTTATGGAAACGATTCCATTTGATGAAATAATTATTATTTATAACTTGCTACAAATATGATAGTAAATTTAATTTAAATTTGTAATTACCTTCTGCTTCGCTGAAGATTCCCGCGCCGTGGACGGAAGCACGGCGAAAATGCTCTAAAATCTTTCTCTTCCTGTTTTTTCCTCGGATTGCCGCTGCCGCCGCGCGGTTTTTATATTTTCGTCATGCGAGCGCCCGGGCGTCCTCTCTGGATTTTCTGCATCGTGACTTCCACCACCGCCAACGTACCGATCACACCAATCACCATCGCCCTGTCGAAAGGCCGCATTTTCGACGAAACCCTGCCGCTGCTCGCCGCCGCCGGCATCGTGCCGCAAGGCAACCCGGAAACCTCGCGCGAACTGATCATCGCCACGAACCGCTCCGACGTGCGGGTGGTGATCGTCCGTGCCACCGACGCGCCGACCTATGTGCAATACGGTGCCGCCGATCTCGGCGTCGCCGGCAAGGACGTGCTGATCGAGCACGGCGGCGCCGGGCTGTACCAGCCGCTCGATCTGAACATCGCGCGCTGCAAGATGATGGTCGCGGTGCCGGAAGGCTTCGATTACGCCAATGCCGTGCGCCAGGGCGCGCGGCTCAAGGTGGCGACGAAATACGTGCAGACGGCGCGCGAGCATTTCGCCGCCAAGGGCGTGCACGTCGATCTGATCAAGCTCTACGGCTCGATGGAACTGGCGCCGCTGGCCGGGCTGGCCGACGCCATCGTCGACCTCGTCTCCACCGGCGGCACGCTGCGCGCGAACCGGCTCGTCGCGGTCGAAGAGATCATGCCGATTTCGTCGCGGCTGGTCGTCAACCAGGCGGCGCTGAAACTCAAGCGCGAACGTCTTGCCCCAATCCTCGAAGCTTTCGCCCAGGCGGTGCAGTCATGAAAACAGCCATCAAGCGTTTCTCCAGCACGGACGCCGATTTTTCCGCACGCCTCGACCAATTGCTCGCGTTCGAGGGCGCGCAGGATGCGAGCGTCGAAGCGACCGTCGCATCGATTCTGGCGGACGTGAAGGAGCGCGGCGACGACGCGGTGCTTGAATACACGAACCGTTTCGACCGTCTTTCCGCCGCCTCGATGGCCGAGCTCGAACTTCCGCGTTCCGAGTGGCAGGCGGCGCTCGATGCGCTGCCGGCGGAAGAACGTACCGCGCTCAATCTCGCCGCCTGCCGCATCCGTTCCTATCACGAAGCGCAGCCCCTGCAGAGCTGGCAGTACCTGGAAGAAGGCGAGGCGCTGCGCGGCACGCTGCTGGGGCAGCGGATCACGCCGCTGGACCGGGTCGGACTGTACGTCCCCGGCGGCAAGGCGGCGTATCCGTCGTCGGTGTTGATGAATGCGATTCCGGCCAAGGTCGCCGGAGTCGAGGAACTGATCATGACGGTGCCGACGCCGGGCGGAGAGAAGAATCCGCTCGTGCTCGCCGCCGCGGCGCTGGCCGGAGTGGACCGCATGTTCTGCGTCGGCGGCGCGCAGGCGGTCGCCGCGCTGGCGTTCGGCACGCAGACGGTTCCGCGCGTCGACAAGATCGTCGGCCCCGGCAACGCTTATGTCGCCGCGGCCAAGCGCCGCGTCTTCGGCATCGTCGGCATCGACATGGTGGCCGGGCCGTCCGAGATTCTCGTCGTCTGCGACGGCAACATCGACCCGGAATGGGTGGCGATGGATCTGTTTTCCCAGGCCGAGCACGACGAACTGGCGCAATCGATCCTGCTCTGTCCCGATGTCGCGATGATCGACCGCGTCGCCGCCGCCATCGACGCGCTGTTGCCGACGATGCCGCGCAGCGGGACGATTCGCGCCGCGCTGGAGCATCGCGGCGCGCTGATCCAGGTGCGCGACCTGGACGAAGCCTGCGAGATCGCCAACCGCATCGCGCCCGAACATCTGGAACTGGCGCTGGAAGACGCCGAGTACTGGCTGCCGAAAATCCGCCACGCCGGCGCGATTTTCCTTGGGCCTTACACCTCCGAGGCGCTCGGCGATTACTGCGCCGGGCCGAACCACGTGCTGCCGACTTCCGGGTCGGCGCGTTTCTCGTCGCCGCTGGGTGTCTACGATTTTCAGAAACGTTCGAGTCTGATCCGCGTCTCGCGGCATGGCGCGCAGGCGCTGGGACATATCGCCGCGACGCTGGCCGAGGGCGAGGGCCTGCAGGCGCATGCCCGCTCGGCGCGCTACCGCCTGGATGCTTCGAAGGCGGCGGACGCTTCCCCCCCGGCAGAGGAGCCGTGAACCATGCGCCGGGCCGTCCGTTCCGCGTATCTGCATCCGGCGTGCCGCCTGCTTCTCGCGGCGGCATTCCTGTGCGGCTGGCCGGCGGCGGCGCAGGCGGTCTGGGTGCTGATCTCGACCGAGCAGGGCCGGAAGATCGAACTCGACACCAGCAGCGTGCACAAGGAAAAAGGCAGGACACTCGCGCAGGGCCGGATCGTGCTCGACAAGGAAGTCAGCGACGCGAAAAGCCAGGGCTTTTACAAGAGCATCGAATTCGTCAACAGCTACGACTGCGAGGCGCGCACCTACGCCACCACCCGGCGTAACTGGTACAAGGCCGACGGAGAACTCCTGCGCGAGGAATCGCCGGGCATCCAGATACAGTTGCCGGTGCATATCAATTCGCCGGACGGCAAGATCCTGCGCGAAGTCTGTCGCCCCGCGGGAGTGCGCGGCATGGGCGCCGACCGGGTGGCAGCGGAGGCCAACGAGGCGGCGGGGGATCTGCGCAGCGCCAATGAGGCGCTGATTCAGAAGGAAATCGCCAAAGGGGAGAAGCGACAGGCCGCAAAAAATACTGAGAAAAATACTGTGAAGCGCGCGGCGGTGAAGAAAGGCCGCGGCGACAGTGGTGTGGAAAGAAGCAGGGCAGGCAAGGCGGACGCACAAAAAGCCGGATCCGCGGCCCATCCGGAATCCGCTGCGCATGCCGCTTCGCATGCTGCTTCACATGCTTTTCCGGGTGCGCCGGAATGGAGTTACGAGGGGGCCGGCCGTCCCGAATTCTGGAGCCGTCTCGATCCTGCCTACGCGTTGTGCGGCAATGGCCGGCGGCAGGCGCCGGTCGATATCCGGGATAGCATTCCGGTCGACCAGCCGCCGGTCGACTTCGCCTATCGCGATACTCCCTTCACGATCATCGACAACGGGCGCACGATCGAAGTCACGTTATCCGGAAACGCGATGCTGACGATGGGCAAGGTCTACCGCCTGCAGCGCATCGTGTTCCGCCAGCCATCGGAAACGCGCATCGCCGGTGTCGCCTATCCGCTCGAGGCGCAATTGCTGCACAAGAGCACGGACGGCGCGCAGGCGATCGTTTCAGTACTGTTTTCCGAAGGGACCGAGAATTCCTTCGTGCAGACCCTGTGGGATTACCTGCCGCTGGAAGCGCATACCGCCGTGACGCCGCCGGGCATCCTCGTCGATCCGCTGCTGCTGCTGCCCTCCAGGCGCGGCTACTATTCCTTCATGGGGTCGTTGACGACGCCGCCCTGCACCGAAGAGGTGCTCTGGATCGTCCTGCAGCAGCCGGTGCAGCTTTCGCAGGCGCAGATCGATATTTTCACCCGCTTCCACAGAAACAACGGCCGCCCGGCGCAGCCGGCATTCGGACGGACGATCAAAGGGTCGCGCTGACGCATCGGGGCGATGCCGCGATGCGCGGTCGGGGCCGAAGTGTCGATTCCGAAAATGCGCCGAAAACGTACTAAAAACGCGCAGGGAAACATGTGCTAAAAAACAAGAATGCCGGCCGGACATACCGGTTTCATTTTCCCCAACGAAGGAGTCGTTCCAATGAAAAAACATATTTTCTCCAGCATCGTTTCCCTTGCCCTCGCCGTGACCGTTTCCGCCCCGGCCTTTGCCGCCGAGGAGCGTTACGACATCGACCAGCGCCATACCTATCCGATATTCGAAGTCAGCCATTTCGGCTTCTCGACGCAACGCGGGCGTTTCGATAAAACCGAAGGTTCCATCGTTCTCGACCGCGCCGGGCGTACCGGTTCCGTCACGGTGGCGATCGATGCCGCCTCGATCAGCATGGGCGCCAAGGACTGGGACGACATGATGCGTTCCGACAAATTCTTCGACGTGGCGCGTTATCCGACGATGAAATTCCGTTCGACGCGGCTGATTTTTGAAGGCGAGAACGTCGTCGCCGCCGAAGGCGAATTCACCCTGCTGGGGCAGACGCGCCCGCTGCGCCTGGAAGTGGCCAATTTTCGCTGCGGCAACAATCCGATTTACAAGAAGGATGAATGCGGCGCCGACGTCACCGCGACGATCAAGCGCTCCGACTACGGCATGAAGGAATTCCTGCCCGCCGTCGGCGATACCATCCGCCTGATCATTCCGGTCGAGGCGTTCAAGGTAGTGGAAACACCGGCTGGAAGATAAAATTCTAATTAACAGTAAAATTTAGTTTGTTTTATGTAGCTGGTTATAATCCGCAATTATTTTTATTTAATTAGAATTTTTCTCGGAAGCCAGCATTCCGTACATGACGGCGGCGGCGGTTCATCGCGCCGCCCGCTTTCCGTGGCCGGATCAACCGTCACTTTTCGGGATGACGATCCCTCTCGCCACCGCCGACCGTGCCAGAAAGGCGTCGAGCGCCCGCAGCACCCGCGGAAACTCGGCGATCGCGACCAGGTCGGCGGCTTCGTAGAACCCGATCAGGTTACGCACCCAGGGGAAAATGGCCATGTCGACGATGGTATAGGCGTCGCCCATGACCCAGGCGCGTTCCGCGAGCCGCCCGTCGAGCACCTTGAGCAGGCGCCTCGATTCCGCGACGTAGCGGTCGCGCGGGCGCTTGTCTTCGTATTCCCTGCCCGCGAATTTGTTGAAAAAGCCGACCTGGCCGAACATCGGCCCGATGCCGCCCATCTGGAACATCAGCCACTGGATCGCCTCGTAACGGCCGGCGGGGTCGGCCGGGATGAACCGGCCGGTCTTGTCGGCGAGATAGAGCAGGATCGCGCCGGATTCGAACAGGGGAAACGGCTTCCCGTCCGGGCCGTCGGGGTCGAGAATGGCCGGAATTTTGTTGTTGGGGTTGAGCGACAGGAACTCCGGCGACATCTGGTCGTTGCTGTCGAAACGGACGAGATGCGGTTCGTAGGGCAGGCCGGTTTCCTCGAGCATGATTGAGACCTTGACGCCGTTGGGCGTCGGCAGCGAATAAAGCTGGATCCGGTCGGTGTGCCGGGGTGGCCATTTCTTCGTGATGGGGAAGGCGGACAGGGCAGTGGCGTAGCGGGGCATGATTTAAGTCCCATGTGGACAGAGGATGTCGAAAGACGCTTACGGCCAGCGTATCCACTGAAGCGTGGATATGGTATGAAAACGGAGAAATTCTACGATTTACGACTCAGAGGAATGACGCTTTGACGATCGAAAAACTGGAATACGATCAAAGAACTGGATTCCATTTTTTCGCCTGCGTTTAAAATAATACGATACGTATAAAAACCGCAGTAATTCCCGGAATTGCCGCGACATTTTTCGGAATATTTCTTGTGTATATCGTCGATGGTTGCTTTTTCTTCCAGGAATTCCTTTAAATTTTCTGCCTGAAATAATGCGATCTGTTGGCATAGTAATCCGAGAGTCATGCATACGGGAAATGCAGAAAAAAAGATAAGGCATGTCTTCCATTTCCTTTTTTTCAGAAAAAAACCAAAAAGAAAAAGAATCAGTCCGAGAAACGACAGCACGAGAGAATAAAAAGGAATTCTTATCGTAATGTCGACCAATATGACAGACCCCGAAGCAATCGTCGCAATAAAAAGGTAAATTTTTCCTTTTATATTCTTCATTACGATCCTTTGCAGATTTTCGAGCATGCTTCCGTCGGAGTTACTCCCTGTTTGAAATATTCATGCCCTTTTTTGCCCCATCCTTCCGTAAATTCTGGGTTCTTGGATCCTGGCCTTCCGAGTATAGGTTGAGTGATCGGATAATTTATTCTGATTTTTTGCACAATTTCTTTGCCGTTGAGTGCCACAATTTGCATTCCCGGCAGTCCTTCCCAAAAACCCTCGGCAGCCATTGCAAACCTCTCGGCGGCTGCCAGACTGTCGTCGCCGACGTCCAATCCTTTTTCCCGTTGTAAAAGCAACCACATTCCGGGTTCTTGGTATTCATTTTTCTCATTCACGGCACGGCAAAGCCATTGTCTGACCTTTTCGTCCATCTGTTGTTGTTGCTTTATTTTTTCCTGTTCAGCTATCGCTTGATTGAGCGCCGCCTGCATTCCCGGTTGGTTTACGAAATCCGTAAGCCCGGACCAATCATCCAGCCCTAATGGGTCGACTCTTCTGACAGGGTTCCTCGTGTACCGATAAAAATTGTTACCGCCCTTGAATCCAATCGGGTCTTGTGTGATGTAACGCCCGGCTCTAGGGTCGTAATAACGATACCGATTGTAGTAGAGCCCGGTTTCCGGGTCGGCGTGTTGCCCCTGAAAGCGGATCGTCTGGCAAAGATTCTTGGGGTCGTATTCTGTTAGCGTGTTTCCCCAGGCATCGCTCTCGATACTCCAGTCGATGTTGCCCGTTGCATCGATCAGCGCGAGCGGCGTGCCGAGATGGTCGCAATGGTAGAGATGGATTTGCGGCGGAGTGGAGCTGTCTTCCTCTGCCAGCAAGCGCCGAAGCTGTTCCGGCTCCAGTTGCGCTTCACGCAGCCAGCGGATGCTGGGAGCAGTCAGGGCGTTTTGCCTTAGTTCCTTCTCGATCCGGTTGAGGATCGTGACGTGTGCTGCTTCCAGCGGGACATCTTTTTGTTGCAGAGCCTGCGCCAGAGTCGGTTTCGATGCTTTCACCCCGTCTTCGATCCGCAGCAGCGGCACAAAGTTGTTCGGTTGATAGACGGTATGAATCCGTCTGCCGTTTTTCTCGGTCAATACCAGTTTGTCGCCGTCCCAGCCGTACCAGGTGGTTTCCACTTCGCCCTGGATTTGTCCTTGCCCGTCGGTCGTCACCGTCTGCTTGGCGATCCGGCGTCCGAAGGGATCGTAGAGGTAGTTGCTGGCGACGACACGCTCCGGGGTTTCCAGAGCGGAGCGGATTAATCGCTGGGCGCCGTCGTAGCCATAGAAATGCGTTTCTCCATCCTTGTATTTGAGCAGGAGACTGCCGTGTTCGTCATAACGGTAGCGGTACTCGCCGTCATGCTCGATGCGGTTGCCCGGGCAGGAGGAAAGGAGAACGTCGGGCAGATCGGGGGAATCGGCCAACGCAAAAAGACGGTTTCCGGCGGCATCGAAGCGATACTTTTCATGCCCCCCGGGGCGCAGTGCTTCGATCAGGCGCCCGGCGGAATCATAGCGGTACTGCGACGCTCCCTGAACGGCATCGATCCGGGTGAGCCGGTTGAGGGAATCGTAATGGTGCTGGCGGTCGAGCTGGCCGCCGATCATCGGCGAACGGACCTCGCTTTCGGCCAAGCGTGAAAGAAGGTCGTAACGGCGCTGGATCGTTGTCTGGCCGAAGCGCCGTTCGGCCTCACGGTGCAGTTTGTCGCGCTCGAAATCGATCAGTGGGGTCTGGTCGAGCAACAGGCCGTGAAGGTGGCCGGAACCATAGGTCTGCCAGACAAGCGGCGGCAGTCCCTTCAGGGATGTTTCCCGTTCGATGCCGAGCGCATCGTAGCGGTGTTCGACACGGTGGCTCCAGACGGCGGCACCGGTGACGTTGTATGCTTCCTGGGTTTCGGCGGTCAGGCGTCCAAGGCGGTCGCGTTCGAATTGAACACGGATCAGGGCGCCTGCCGGATCGGTGGTATGCCGGGCTTCGATGAGGGCGCCAGTATCGTCATAAATGTACTGCACGGAGATCGGCTGCCCGTCGATTCCCGGTTGCAGCCGTTCCACCAGGCGGCCGCCGTCATCGTAGCGGTATTCGGTGGTCCGGCCCGCGCTCTCGCTCCGGATCAGTTCACCGGCCAGGTTGTAGCGATAGCGCTGGATGCGGCCGTCGAAACCGGTTTCCTCTATCAAACGATCCATCTTGTCGTAGTGGAAAAGTGCGCGAGCGCCATTTTCGTCGGTGATCTCGGTCAGCCGTCCCCCGGTATCGTGGCGGTACTGCTGGCGGTGGCCGCCATGGTGAAAGCCGCACAGATCGCCCCAGGCGTCGTAGTCGAGACGGACTTCGCTGTCGTCGGGGTAGACGATTCCGGTCAGGCCGCCGGCATCGTCGTAGCGGTAGGCGGTTTTTTGCCCCAAGGCATCGGTGCTGGCGATACGCAGGCCGCGGTCGTCGTAATCGTGACCGAAGCGCATGCCTTCCTCTCCCTCGATCCGGGTGAGTTGCCCCCAGCGATCGTAGCTATAGCGGGTGCCGCTGCCGGAACAGTCGGTGAAGCATTGCAGTTGGCCAGAGACGTTCCATTCGAATTGTTTGATTCCGTTTTTGGCGTCTTCGATTTGACACGGCAGGTCGCTTTTATCCCCGGGGTAGCGATAGCGGGTGGTCTGGCCCAGGGAATCGGTGTCGGCAACCATTCGACCCATGGGGTCGTAAGCGGCGCGAGCTTCGCTGCCATCGGGAAATACGATCCGGGTTGGGGAATGGCAGGCGTTGTATTCGAAGCGTTGCTGTTTGCCGTCGGGCAGGGTGACGCTCAGTAAATTACCGGTAACGGTGTCGCGTTCATAGGCGGTTTCCCGTCCCAATGGATCGATGCCGGCAATCAGCCGGCCGCTGCCGTCGAAACGGCTTTGGGTGCAACTGCCGTCGGCGCGTTCGAGTTTGACGACGCGCCTGAGGCCGCCTTTGCCTTCGAAGTGGTAGGTGCGTTTGCGTCCAAGGTGATCGCTGACGACGGTACGGTCGGGAAAGTAATCGAAGCGGTAATTCAGACCCTGAGGATTGGTCTGTTCGATCACCCGGCCCTGGGCGTCGTATTCGTAGCGGCTGGTGGGACGGCCGGAATAAGTATGGGCGGTCATGCGGCCGGTCAGAACGGAGTGGTATTCGAAGCGACGCAGCCGTTTCCCGTCGCGGCCGTGGACCGCCGCCAGTTCGCCGCGGGCGGTGTAATTGTAGGTGGTCAGGGGAACATCGGCGGCGCCGTCTTCTCCCAGCAGGCGGACGGCGGCGAGGCGGATGCCATCGTCGGATCCCCAGCCGGGGGCGGGGGCAATATCCGGCAGTTTGACGAGGTCGAGGGCGTACCGCCGTCCGGCGCCGTCCACGACGCCGGTGATATGCCCGGCGAAGGGGCCGTCCTCGGCGCGGGTGTAGAGCTGCCTTCGTCCGAAACGGTCGACGATTCCTTGCGCCATCAGACGCTGGCCGAGCGGCGGCGAAGTTTCCGAAAGCGCGTCGGATAACACGCCGAAGCACCACCACGGTTCCAGGGGGCCGGTGGCGACGAAAATATAACCGGCCTGGCGCCGCAGGGCTGTCGGCAGGCCGCGCCAGGCCATCGCCAGAGTCTCCGCCTGCGGGCCGTTCAATGTTTCCCTGCCGCCGCGCACGATCCACAGTCCTTCGCTGCGGCTATAAGCGATTTCTCCGGGAGACAGGGGATTGAAGCGAATGCTGCGTCCTCTGCTGTCGTTGAGCATCAGGGATGTCGGATCAAGGTTCAGGGACATTTCCGACGGGAGGCGCCAGCCGGGGCCGAGTACGCCGACCGGAGCCGGAATCTCCGTCTGGTAACTGCTGTAATTGCGGGAGAGGATAAACGGCAGGGGGCCGGGGAGCGCGAAATCGGTTTCGCCGCTCAGCACCTTGGCGCCCAGCAGCGGATTGACCGGGTTGCCTTCGGCGATTCCCCCTGGACAGACGGAACAGGCGACGCCGTTCTGAGAACCGATCAATACCGTGCGCGATCCCTGGACGATGACCCCGCCGGCAACCTTGTCGCCGATTCTCGATGCCGGTTTTCCACTCATGGCACCTCTCCCTTTATGGTGAAGATATTAATCGCGCAGAGTAGAAGATAGCTCGATGTAATGTCAACCAGCCATATCGGTTCCGTACGTTTTATTCTTTTTGTATTTCACAGCCAGCGCACCCGCTTGAAGCGCAGATACAGCAGCACGTCGGCGATCACCATCAGCAGGATCGATATGGGATACCCCCAGAGCCAGTGCAGCTCCGGCATGTTCGTGAAGTTCATGCCGTAGATGCCGGCGATCAGCGTCGGCACCGCGATCATCGCGGCCCAGGCGGCGAGTTTCTTGGTATTTTCGTTTTCGGCCAGGCTGACCAGCGTGAGATTGACCTGCAGCATGGTTTGCAGGGTTTCGCGCATGCCGTCTACGGTGGCGTTGAGGCGCGCGAGGTGGTCGTAAACGTCGCGGAAGTAGTTGGCGAGCGGTGCGGCGAGCGGCGGCGGGCGGCCGCCCTGGAGCCGGTTGACCGCTTCCAGCAGCGGACTGATGGCATGCTTGAACACGCGCAGTTTCTGTTGCAGCGTGTAGAAAGTCTTGACGTTCTGCCGCGCGGAAAGGCGGCGGAAGAGCATGGTTTCGAGCGCTTCGATTTCGCCTTCGAGGTGTTCGAGCACCGGGAAATAGCGGTCGACCACCGCATCCATCAGCGCGTACAGCACGAACGCCGGGCCGAGCCGGAGCAGGTCCGGGTCGCGCTCGCAGCGCTGGCGCACGGGACTGAGGTCGGTGCGCGTGCTTTTGCGCACCGAGAGGATGTAGCGGGTGCCGGCGAAGATGGCGATCTCGCCGACGCGGTACGGGTGTTCGTCGCCTTCACTTGCCGGCTCGACGGTGCGCAGGAAGGTGAACAGGTTTTCCCCGTATTCGTCGATTTTCGGGCGCTGCAGGCCCTTTACCGCGTCCTCCACCGCCAGTTCGTGCAGGTCGAAATAATCGGCGAGCCGGGACAGTTCGTCGGCTTCCGGTTCGAGCAGGGCCACCCAGACGAAAGCGCCGGGAGCGAGATCGGAACGGGCGAGAAAGGCGGGAATGTCGTCCGGCGCGAGGTCGGAAAGTTTGCGGCCGTTTTCGTAGGTGGCGCAGTGGATCAGCATGGCGTCTGTCGGGATGGATGATTCGTCGGGATTGCCGGGGTCACGCAGATACGGGAACAGGGGATGCCGGGGGAATATTCGCCCCCGGCATCGGCACGGGGGTGACGCCGGGCGGCGGCGCATCGAGAATCGCCGCCGTCAGTGCGTCGATCGCCTGCGGCCGCGGAAAGGTGACGCGCCAGGCGAGCACGACACGGCGCGACGGCGCCGGCGGCGCGAAAGGGCGCACGACGAGCAGATCGTCCCGGGGCCAGCTTTCCAGCGCGGAAACCGGCACCACCGAGATGCCGGCGCCGCTGGCGACCATGTGGCGCAGCGTTTCCAGCGAACTGCCCTCGATGGCGCTGGTCAGTCCGCCGTGCGAATTTCCCTGCGGACAGACGTCGACCACCTGGTCGCGGAAACAGTTGCCTTGCCCGAGCAGCAGCAGCGGCTCCTCGGTCAGGCGCCGGGCGGGAATTTCCCGTTCCTTCGTCAGCGGATGCCCGGCCGGGAGCACGATGCGGAAGGGTTCGTCGTAGACGGCGCGGGTGACGATGCCCGGCTCGTCGAAGGGATGCGCGACGATTGCCGCGTCGAGTTCGCCGCGCCGCAGGTCTTCGCCGAGGTGAGCGGTGAAGTTCTCGCGCAGGTACAGCGGCATCTGCGGCGCCCGTGCATGCAGCGCCGGCACGAAGCGCGGCAGCAGGTACGGCGCGATGGTATAGATGACGCCGAGCCGCAGCGGACCGACCAGCGGGTCCTTGCCCCGGGTGGCGATTTCTTCCAGTTTGGTCGCTTCTTCAAGAACGCGTTCGGCCTGCGCCGCGACCTGCTCGCCGAGCGGCGTGATGCGCACTTCCGCCGCCGAGCGCTCGAAAAGCTGCGCGCCGATGCGCTGTTCGACTTTCTTCAGCGCCACCGACAGGGTCGGCTGGCTGACGTGGCAGCGTTCGGCGGCGCGGCCGAAATGCCGCTCCTCTGCGAGCGTGACGATGTAGCGGAGTTCGGTCAGGGTCATGGCGGGAGTTTTTGGATGAATGAAATAATTATCTCTTAAAACCAGCTACAGTTATGAAATATAATTCATTTTATTTGGAATTTGAAGATATCCGGGATTCCGGGTTCCGGGGTTTGCGCGTGGGCACGCCATGCTTTGCACACCCTACGCGATTACGCTTTGTTTACCCTGC
>JAVBTC010000121.1:0-9203 GCA_031556405.1 Rhodocyclaceae bacterium | reverse complement strand
TGTGGGCCGACGATTTTCGCGCCGTCTTCTGGGTGGCCGTGATTCCCGCCCTGGCGGCCGTCGCCCTGCTCGCGCTCGGCCTGCGCGAACCGCAAGGCCAACAACGAGACCGGCAGCGGCGCACGAACCCGATCCGCCGGGACAACCTGCGGCGTCTCGGCGCTTCCTACTGGTGGGTGGTAGGCATCGGCGCGGTATTCACGCTGGCCCGTTTCAGCGAAGCATTCCTCGTCCTGCGCGCCCAGCAGGGAGGCATTCCGGTCGCGCTGGTGCCGCTCGTGATGGTGGCGATGAATCTGATCTACGCGCTGTCGGCCTATCCATTCGGCAGGCTTTCCGACCGCATCAGCCACCGCGCCCTGCTCGCGCTCGGGCTCACCGTATTGATTGCCGCCGATCTGGTGCTCGCCGCCAGCGCCCACTGGAGCGTCGTGCTGACGGGCGTTGCGTTGTGGGGCATCCACATGGGCATCACCCAGGGACTGTTCGCCACGATGGTGGCCGACACCGCGCCCGCCGACCTGCGCGGCACCGCTTACGGCTTTTTCAACCTGGCCGGGGGCGTCGCCATGCTGCTCGCAAGCGTCGTCGCCGGCTTCCTGTGGGACCGCTTCGGTGCGCCGGCAACGTTTCATTGCGGCGCGGTTTTTTGCGCGATCGCGCTTTTCGGGTTGGCGCGGCAGCCCGTCAAATCATGAGAAAGACCGAAGCGCCTCGATTCAAATGCATTTGTTCCCGCGTGGGCACGCCACGCTTTGCCCACGCGGGAAAATCATTCTCTGGAAATCGCTCGCGCTCCCGGAGATTTGCCGGGACTTTCCACCGCTTCTTCAACCCGCCATATCGAGCACCACGCGGCCATTGATTTCACCGCGTTTCATTCGTTCCAGCGTCTCGTTGATCGTATCCAGCGGCTGCAATTCGATCTCCGATTTCACCTGCCCGTTCGCGGCGAATTGCAGACATTCGGTCAGATCCATGCGCGTACCGACGATCGAACCGCGTACCGTCAGCCGTTTGAGCACGACATCGAAAATCGGCGTCGGAAATTCCCCCGGCGGCAAGCCGACCAGCGAACAGGTGCCGCCGCGCCGCAACATATCCAGGCTGCTGCGGAATACGCTGGCGGAAACGGCGGTGACGAGCACTCCGTGCACGCCGCCGAGTTCCTTCTGTATTTTCGCGGCGGCGTCTTCCCGCTTCGAATTGACGGTCATTGCCGCGCCGAGCCTGGCCGCCAGGGCCAGCTTATCGTCATCGATATCGATGGCGACCACCTGTTTTCCCATCGCGCGGGCGTATTGCACGGCAAGGTGCCCAAGGCCGCCGACGCCGACGATGGCGACCCAATCACCGGGCTTGGTTTCGGTTTCCTTCAGCCCCTTATAGGTCGTCACTCCGGCGCAAAGCACCGGCGCGGCGAGATCGAACGGCACGCCGTCGGGAATGCGGCCGACGTAGGCCGCCGGCGCGAGCACGTATTCGGCATAACAGCCGTTGACCGAATAGCCGGTATTCTGCTGTTCCGGGCACAGCGTTTCGCGCCCGGTGAGGCAGAATTCGCAATGGCCGCATGCGCTGTGCAGCCAGGGAACGCCGACGCGGTCGCCTTCCTTCAGCAGAGAGACTCCCTCTCCCGCCGCGGCGACGTAACCGACACCTTCGTGACCGGGAATGAACGGAAGACTGGGCTTGACCGGCCAGTCGCCGTCGGCGGCATGGAGGTCGGTATGGCAAACGCCGCTATTGACGATTTTCACCAGGACCTGGCCGGGGCCGGGGCGCGGAACGTCGACTTCTTCGACCTTCAGGGGCTTGCCGAACGAATGAACGACGGCGGCTTTCATCTTCTTGGGCAGCATGGAATTTCCTCCGGGTTGAGCGTTCAGGAAACAACGGCAATCCTTCCCCTGCCGGAACCGCCGCCGGATATCGCACGGCAAGATGAAACAGCGGCTCCGTTTTTCTTCTCGCTTCATCATGGCACAGGGATACGTTTTTTGCCCGGATTTTCCTATTCTTCATTCATATTCGTGGAAACGGCAGAATGCATGCATGTCTAAAATTCCAATTTTGAAAAAATAATGTTTGAATTACGTAGCAAGCTTCAATAACAAATAAAAATATAAAATTAGAATAAAACGACAATCCGAAACGTAAAAAAGCCGCTCGCATTTTTTGCGGGCGGCCACATTGGAATCGACCGGAATCTGTCGGAATCGGGAAACGTCGTGCTACAGCGTGCTCATGCCGCCGTCGATGACGATTTCGGAGCCGAGCATGTACGCGGACTCGTCGGAAACGAGAAACACCGCCGCCCTGGCAATCTCTTCCGGCTGCCCGATGCGCCCGGCGGGAATCTGCTGCGCCAGTCCTTTTTTCATCTCCGCGACGGCCGCCGCCGGCAATCCCTGCTTGGACATGATCGGCGTGTCGACCGGTCCGGGACTGATGATATTGAAACGGATGCCGCGCCCGGCGAGTTCCCCCGACAGCGTGCGCGCCAGCGCATTGACCGCCGCCTTGGAAGCACCGTAAACGCTGGAATTCGGCATTCCCATGTGGGCATTGCCGGAAGAAGTGAAAACCACCGACGCAGGCTGGGCAAACAGCGGCAAAAGCGCCTGGATGAGGAAAAACGGCCCCTTGAAATTGACGGAAACGATACGGTCGAAATCCTCTTCGCTCCAGGTTTCGAGCGGCTTGAACATGGCCACGCCAGCATTGATGAACAGGGCGTCGAGGGCGCCGTAATGTTCCTCGATCTGCCGCGCCAGCGCCGCCATATCCGTCAGGCTGGCGGCATTGGAGGCCAGCACCAGTGCCTGCGGACCGAGCGTTTCACGCGCCGTTTGCAGCGTTTCCGGGTTCTGCCCGGTAACGACGACGCGCGCGCCCTCGGCGATGAATGCCTTGGCGGCTTCCAGGCCGATACCGGAGGTACCGCCGGTGATCAATGTACGTTTCCCCTGCATGCGAGCCATCATCTTTCCTCCAGAAACATCGAATAATCAATCCAACCCCAACCCTTGCCCCAATCTCCGGAAAAATTCGCGGGGCCTTTGGGACAGAGCACTTGACCCCGGATCGTAACGGCGACAGCGGCCGCAATGCAAGACGGCGGGCAGATCAATCCTTTTTTCGCCGCACGCCTTCAAACAGGCACAACGCGGCGGCAGCGGCAACGTTCAGGGACTCGATTTTTCCGGGCATCGGGATACTGACTTTTTTCCTCGCCAGGGCAATCAGTTCCGGATTCACGCCTTGTCCCTCGGCACCGAAAATCCAGGCGGTTGAATCCGACAGAGGCACCGTAAACAGCGATTGCGGAGCATCCGGCAGCGTGGCAATGCTTTCGCCGCGATAACCGGCGAGAAATCCGGCCAGATCGCAATGGAGATGAAGATCGAGCAGAAACTGCGCACCCTGCCCCGCGCGCAAAGCCTTGGGACTCCACGGATCGGCGCATGCGGGCGACAACAACACCTGTCCGATGCCCGCCGCAGCCGCCGTTCGCAACAGCGTGCCGAGGTTTCCCGGATCCTGGAGACCGTCGAGCAAAACACAATCGCCGCTCGGCAGCGGCCCATTCTCCAGTTCCGGAAGCCGGGCGAATCCAAGCAGCCCCGAGGGGGTTTCGGTGCTGGAAAGCTCGGCAAAAAGACGATCCGGCACGACCAGCGTTTCGATGCCGTCATGCGCGGAGAGCCAGTCGGCATGTTCTTTTTTATCGCGCGCGGTGGCGGCAACGACGATTGTTTCCAATGCCATCCGCGCCGCCGCGGCCGCTTCGAGCAGATGCAATCCATCGAGCAGGATCAGCCCGGAGGCACGCCGCGCCCGTCCTCGATGGGCCCAGCGCTTCAAGGTTTTGAAGCGTGGATTGTCGCGAGAAGTAACGGAAATCACGTTTATTTCCAAATTACAGGAATAATGTTATTTGATTGTAGCTGGTTGTATAAAGTAATTATTATTTTGAATTGGAATTTGGAGAACGAACGATGGTCTCTGACCGCTGACTGTATTCAAAACAGCAGTTGCTGCGCCACCGGCGCATAGCTTTTCCGATGTTCGGGACAGGGACCGTGTTCTCGCAAGGCCTCCAGGTGCGCGGCGGTGGGATAGCCCATATGCCGTTCGAACCCGTATTGGGGATATTGCCGCGCCAGTTCGCGCATTACGGTATCGCGCCCGGTTTTGGCGAGGATCGAGGCGGCGGCGATGGCGGCGATCTTGCCGTCGCCCTTGACCACTGCTTCCCCCGTGCAAGGCAATCCGGGAGGGATTTTATTGCCGTCGATCAGTGCCCGCTCGGGAGCGACGGCAAGTGTGAGGCAGGCACGGCGCATGGCAAGAAAAGTCGCCTGCAGGATGTTCAGCCGGTCGATTTCCACGCTGCTGGCTTCCGCCACCGCCCAGGCCAGCGCCCTTTCGCGGATCTGCTGCGCCAGCCGGTCGCGCGCGGCGGCACTGAGTTTTTTCGAATCGTTCAGTCCTTCGATGGGCCGTTCCGGATCCAGGATGACCGCCGCCGCGAAAACGGGGCCTGCCAGCGGCCCGCGGCCGGCTTCGTCGATGCCGGCGACCCGCCCGGGGAAAATCTGCAAAGTCACGATACCGGCTCCTTTTTTTCGTTCCTGTCGTCTCCGTTTTTTTCCACGGCCTCCACGTCCGCTTCATCCGGCCGCCGGAAGGGCATGCAGGCAATGACCGCATCCGCGGCGCGTTCCGCGGCATTCTGCCGCAATTCACGATGGAGGCGGCCGAACAACGCGCACTGCTCATTGCGCGCGTTTTCATCATCGAGCAATCCGAGCAACGCTGCCGCCAGCCGTTCCGGCGTCGCTTCTTCCTGAAGCAGTTCGGGAACCGGCGCCGGCATCCGCATATGCTCGGCAAGAATATTGGGCAAGGCCACGCGCCGCAAACGCACCAGAAGCCGGGCGAGCCGCCAGGAAAACGGCGTCAGGCGATAGGCGACGACCATCGGCCGCTTCAGAAGCGCGGCCTCCAGCGTAGCCGTGCCGCTGGCGACAAGCACGATATCAGCCGCCGTCATGGCTTCGATCGATTGTCCGGAAAGAACGCGCAACGGCAAATCGGCGGCGGCAAGGCGTTCCTGCGCCGCGAGAAACAGCGAACGGGTCGCGTCGGTGGCCAGCGGCACGAGAAACAGCGCCTGCGGCAGCCGTTGCCGGACGAGCCGCGCGGTTTCGACGAAACACTCGGCGAGCAGGCGCAGTTCCCCTTCCCTGCTGCCCGGCAGCAAGGCGATGACGGGCGCGTCGCCGGGAATGCCAAGCGCCGCGCGTGCCGCGTCGCGGTCCGGTTCGAGCGGCAACGTGTCCGCCAGCGGATGCCCGACGTAAGTGGCCGGGATACCCTCTTTCCGCAATACCTCCGGCTCGAAGGGAAATAGCGCCAGCACATGCGCTGCGGCGCGGCGGATGACGCGTGCCCGTCCGGGACGCCAGGCCCAGATCGTGGGACTGACGTAATGCACGGTGACGACGCCACGCGCCTTGAGCTTTTTTTCCAGGCCGAGATTGAAGTCCGGCGCGTCGATGCCGATGAAAAGGTCGGGTGGCTGCACAAGCAGCCGCCGCGCCAGTTCGTTGCGAATACCGAAGAGTTGCGGAGCGCGCTTGAGCGCATCGGTGATGCCGTTGACGGCGAGCGTTTCGGCCGGCCACCAGACATCGAACCCCTGCGCGACCATTCGGGGACCGCCGATACCGTAAAAATGCGCATCGGGGAGACGCGTTTTCAGCGCGGCGATCAGATGACCGCCAAGCAAATCGCCGGAGGCTTCCCCGGCGACCATGGCGATGCGCGCGGCCATATTGAAGCTAGCGGATGATGCCGCGCCGGGATACCGCGAGAAAATCGACGAAACGCTGTATTTCCGGGTAAATCGCCGCTTCCGCGATCAATTTTTCCCGCGCTTCCTCGAGCATCAGGCCGGATTTATACAGGATGCGATAGGCGCGCTTCAGGGCCTGCAGCGATTCGGAGGAAAATCCACGCCGTTTCAGGCCTTCGACGTTGAGTCCATAGGGCGAGGCGGTATTGCCCGCCGCCATCACGTAGGGCGGAACGTCCTGAACGATGATCGAAGCGGCGGCCGTCATGCAATGCGCCCCGACGCGACAAAACTGGTGCACGCCGGTATAGCCGCCGAGCACCACCCAGTCGTCGATATGCACGTGTCCGGCCAACTGCGCATTGTTGGCGAAAGTGGTGTTGTTCCCGACCTGGCAGTCGTGCGCGATATGGACGTAGGCCATCAGCCAGTTGTCGTTGCCCAGCCGCGTGACGCCTGCATCCTGCGCGGTGCCGGTGCTGAACGTGGAGAATTCGCGGATCGTGTTGCGGTCGCCGATTTCGAGCCGGGTCGGCTCGCCCGAATATTTTTTGTCCTGCGGAATTTCTCCCAGTGAAGCGAACTGGTAGATCCGGTTGTCGCGGCCTATTTTCGTGTGTCCCTTGATGACCACGTGCGAAGCGACAGTCGTGTTGTCGCCGATTTCGACGAATTCGTCGATCAGGGAATAGGCGCCGATGCTGACCCCTTCGCCGATCCGCGCGTTGGGGTGAACGATAGCCGTGGGATGGATCATCGGATATCCCGCTTGGCGCACATTATCTCGGCTTCGGCAGCCAGTTGGCCGTCGACGCGCCCTTCTCCGTGGAATTTCCAGACACCACGCATTTTCTTGGTGATGACGATGTGCAGATGCAATTGATCTCCCGGAACGACCGGTTTTTTGAAGCGCGCGGCATCGACGCCGGCGAAATAGAAAATCGAATTCGGCTCGGGTTTTTCGTTCATGGTTTTGAAGGAAAGCACGCCCGCCGCCTGCGCCAGCGCTTCCAGGATCAAGACTCCGGGCATGACCGGATAGCCGGGAAAATGGCCGTTGAAAAACGGTTCGTTGATCGTCACGTTCTTGTAGGCGTGAATCGATTTGTCCAGTTCCAGTTCCACTACCCGGTCGATCAGGAGAAACGGGTAGCGCTGCGGCAAGTGCTCGATAATCTGGCGGATTTCCATCGTATCCAATTTATTTCTCCCTGGAGGCTAATTTTCTTTCCAGTTCGGCGACACGCGCGGCAAGCTTGGAAAGCTGTTTCAGGTAAATGGCGTTCTTACGCCATTCGCTATAGGTGGAAAGGGGATAGGAACCTGCGTATTGGCCAGGCTGGGTAATGCTCTTGCTGACAAGACTGCCGCCGGCGATATGCGTTCCGTCGGCGATCTCGATGTGTCCGACGATCATCGCCGCGCCGCCGATGGTACAGCGGCTGCCGATTTTCGTGCTGCCCGCGATGCCGACGCAGCCGGCCAAGGCACTGTCATCGCCGATCTCGCAGTTGTGCGCGATCTGGATCTGGTTGTCGATCTTGACGCCGTTGCCGATCACCGTATCGTTCAAAGCGCCGCGGTCGATGCTGGTATTGGCGCCGATCTCGACGTCGTCACCGACCAGCACGCGCCCGATCTGCGGAATCTTCAACCAGCGCCCGTTCTCCGGGGCGAATCCGAAGCCGTCGCTGCCGATCACCGCTCCGGCCTGAATGACTGCGCGTTGTCCGATGCTGCACGCGGAACCGATCACTACATTGGGATAAAGGATGGAGCCCTCGCCGATCGCCGCTCCGTCCCCCAGCACCACGCCAGGATAAAGAATGACATTTTCACCGAGTTCGACCCCTGCCCCGACGACGGCATTCGCGCCGACGGCAACGGAATCGGGGATGGACGACTGAATCACCGCGCTCGGGTGGACGCCGCGCGGGTGCGTGGAAACGGGGTTCAGCAGCGCAACGACGCGGGCGTAGTAGGCATAGGGATTGGCGACGACGATGAACGGCAGATTCACCTCCGCGCTCCCGGCCTCTTCCGCTTCACCCGGCGCCAGGATGACCGCCGAAGCGGCGGTCTTCGCCAATTGCCTGCGGTACCTGGCACTGGCAAGAAAACTGATTTCCCCGGCCTTCGCCGTCTGCAAGGCTCCAACCTGAGTAATGCGCACGGAACCGTCACCCCGGAGTTCACCTCCCAGCCGGGCAACAATTTCACTCAGGCAAAAGCCCTCTCCCCCCACCAGAAGCCCCGATATCTGTTCCGCTTATTTGCTGCTGTTTCCGGCAGCCGGTTTCGTTGCGGCAGCGGGTTGGCCTTCGCCCAGCATCTTGATCACCTTATCCGTGATGTCGAGCTTGGGGCTTACCCAGACCACGTCCTGCAGAATCAGATCGAATTTTTCGTTTTCGGCGATGACCTTGATCGCCTGATTCGCCTTGTCGATCACTGCGGCATGTTCCTCGTTCTGGCGCAGATTCAGGTCTTCGCGGAATTCACGCTGTTTGCGCTGGAAATCGCGCGAAAGATCGGAGAATTCACGTTCCTTGTCGCGTCGCTCGCTTTCCGACATCGTCAACGCGTTCTTTTCCAGGTTTTCCTGCATCGTCTGCAGGCGCTTGGACAGGTTCTGCAGTTCCTGGTCGCGCCGGGAAAATTCCTGCTCGAGCTTCTTCGCCGCCTTGGCGGCCGCGGGCGCGTCACGGAACAGGCGCTGGGTATTGACATAACCGACCTTCAGGTCCGCCGCCCAGACCTGAGCCACCGGCAGCGCGACGAAAACAGCGACAATCAATGAGGCAATCTGTTTTTTCAAAGCAGCATCTCCTGGTTAAAACGCGGTACCCATCTGGAACTGGAAGCGTTGTATTTTATCACCATCCTTGGAATTGAGCGGGGCCGCGAGACTGAATTTGAGCGGCCCGAAAGGCGAACTCCAGAGCACTGAAATCCCCGCCGAGGAACGCACGTCGTCCATCGATATCTTTTGCCCTTTGGCCCACACCTGTCCGGCATCGACGAAGGTGCCCAGACGCACGGAACGGTCGTTGCCGAATCCCGGCATCGGAAAATAGAGTTCGACCGTGCCGGTCAGGCGGCGGTTGCCGCCGACGCGGTCGTCGTTCGACCAGCGGCAGTTGCGGTCGGAGGGATTCCGGTTTTCGTCATAGTCGTCGCAGACCCAGGCCCAGCCGCGCGGACCCAGGCTGGCGGTATCGTAGCCGCGTACCGAACCCATGCCGCCACCATAGAAATTCCGGTAGAAAGGAAGATTCTGGCCGCCATAGCCGTCGCCGTAGCCCGCTTCGCCGCTGATGAACAACGTCAGATCCTTGGT
>JAVBTC010000155.1:0-25006 GCA_031556405.1 Rhodocyclaceae bacterium | reverse complement strand
CGACAGCCAGCGCGACGATCAAATTGGAACTGAACCAGTCCAGTTCCCTGCCGCGATCGAGCATCAACTGCATCGCGCCGACCCAGATCACCAGCAGCGCCAGCCCGACGGCATCGATCGGCAGCTTGACCGTCGGCAATTCGCGCTCTTTCAGCAATGCCCAACTGACCCCCGCCGCAACGAGACCGGTGGGAATATTGATGTAGAAAATCCACTCCCAGGCCACATTCTCGGAAATCCAGCCGCCGAGAATCGGCCCCACCACCGGGGCGACGGTGGTGGTCATCGACCATACGGCAAACGCCGCTCCGGCCTTGGCCGGCGGATAGCTTTGCAGCAGCAGCGATTGCGACAACGGAATCATCGGCCCGGCCACCAGCCCCTGTATGACACGGCAAACGACCAGCATCTCCAGGGTATGGGACAGGCCGCACAGCCACGAGGCGAGGACGAACAGCAGCGTCGACCAGACAAATACCCGCACCTGGCCGAAGCGCTGCGACAGCCAGCCGGTCAGCGGCACCGAAATGGCGTTGGCGACTGCGAACGAGGTAATCACCCAGGTACCCTGGCTGCTGGAAACGCCGACGTCGCCGGCGATGGTCGGGATGGAAACGTTGGCGATGGTCGTGTCGAGCACGTTCATGAACGTCGCCAGCGCCAGCGCGATCGTCGCCAGTACGCGCGTACCGCCTTCGAGCGGCGGCAGAGGGGTGCGCGGAGCGGGAGAAGCCATTTGTTTCAGGCCGTCAAGGCAACATTCATCGTTTCTTCGGCATTCGAACCGGCAATGCCTCAGCGCGTGGGCCGTATGGGTTGTACGGATTGCGCGGATGATGCGGCCATGTTCCGCTCGACGATCTCCGCGATGCGCTGTTTCGCCTCCTTCAACGCGGCATCGGAAGGAACGTGATTTACCAGCGCTTTTTCCGGCGGCGCTTCTTTCACCGGAGTACCGCCGTTATCGTGAATGTCCACCGTCACCAGCATCGACAGCCCGATCCGCAGCGGATGCGCCCGCAAATCCTCCGCATCCAGCTCCACCCGCACCGGCACGCGCTGCACCACCTTGATCCAGTTGCCGGTGGCGTTCTGCGCCGGCAGGAGCGCGAAAGCGCTGCCGGTGCCGGCGGAAAGCCCGGCCACTCGGCCGCGGTATTCCACGCCCGTCCCGTAATAATCGGCGGTGAGCGTCACCGGCTGGCCGACGCGCATTTTTCCGAGCTGCACTTCCTTGAAATTGGCGTCCACCCAGAGTCTGTCGAGCGGAATCACGGCCATCAGCGGCGCGCCCGGGGCCACGCGCTGCCCCACCTGCACATTGCGGCGCGCCACCTGCCCGGCAATCGGCGCCGCGATTTCCGCGCGCAACCAGGCGAGCCACGCTTCCTCGACCCGGGATGCGGCGCGAAGAACGTTGGGATGGTTCCCGACCTCGGCGCCGTCGGTCAACGCACGGTTGGAGGCCAACTGCTCCTGTGCCGCGGTCAGGGCCGATTGTGCCGCCTTCAGCGCCTCCCGCGCGTGATCGATTTCTTCCTTCGCCACCGCACCGCTGTCGACGATGGCCTCGCGTCGCGACAGATCGCGGGCGAGACGGTCAACCTCGGACTGGCGGGCGGCCACCTGGGCCGCCAGTGCGTTGTTATTGACGTAGAGCGCGCGCACTTCGCGCACGGTCTGTGCCAGCGTGGCTTCCGCCTGATCCAGCGCCACCCGGCTGTCGGCACGATCCAGTTCCACCAGTGTTTTTCCGGCTGCGACCCTGTCGGTATCGTCTACGAGCACGGCATGAACGGTACCGCCGACTTGCGGCGTGATCTGCACGATATGGCCGGAGACATAAGCATCATCGGTACTTTCCTGCCAGCGCGCGATGAAAAACCAGTAAACGGCATAAAGGAGTCCGACGGCGAGAAAGATCAGGAACAACAGGAGCAAAAGCCGCTTGCGCGAACGCCCGCCGGCAGCCGCCGTATCGGAAGGCGGAGAAGATGATGCGGAAGCGACGGCGGGACGGCTGTTCGGAGAGGACATCGTGTCTTTTTGCTCGCTCATGATTACTCCGCCCCGCCGAGAGGAAGTGGATGGTGTTCGGAATTCGGCGGGGCGATTTGCAAAGCGCTCTGAAAGGGGCCTTGTTCCGGCAGAAAGCCACCACCCAGGGCACGTTCCAGGGAGAGCGCGGCATCCAGGCGCCGCGCGCGCAGATCGATTTCGACCCGCTGCTGCGCCATCACCTGCAGCCGGGCCAGCAGCAGATTTATTTTGCTGACCAGTCCCCGCCCGAACCGCGTATCCACCAGCCCGGCGTTGCGCCGCACCGCCGCCATGGCCCTGGCGGCATCGGCACTCTGGCGCTGGGCGCTGTCCAGGCTGCGTGCCTGGTCGAAAACGTCGCGCAGGGCGTCGACAAGGGTCGCGTTATAGGTTTCCACGGCAGCGTCGTAATCGGCCGCTTTCATCTCCAGATTGGCCTGCAGACGTCCGGCATCGAAGATCGGCAGGTGCAGCGCGGGGGTGACGCCCAGCGTCAGCGACTGGCTCTTGAACAACTGATCCAGACTGATCGATTGCAGGCCGAGGAAGGCGCTGAGATTGATATCGGGATAAAACTGCTTTTCCGCCACCTCGACGTCGTAACCCGCGGCTTCGATCCGCCAGCGGCTGGCCGCCACATCGGGGCGGCGTCCGAGCAGATCGGCGGGAATCGTCGACGGCAGCACCGCATCCAGGCGTTCCGAGAGTTTCGGGGCGTCCAGTTTCGCCCCCCAGTCCGGCCCCTGTCCCGCTAGGGCGGCAATCAGATTGCGTTGCAGGCCGATATGCTCCTCCAGTTGCGTGCGCTCGCCCTGCAGCGAGGCGATGCTCTGTCTCTGCAAGGTGCGGTCGAAATCCGCGTCCAGTCCGGCTTCCACGCGCTGCGCCTGCATTTTTTCCAGTGCCGCGCGCGCTTCCAGTACCCGGTCGAGCAGGTCGCGCTGCCGATAGAGGCGGTCGAGTTCCACCCACGCCCGGGCCAGTGAAGCCGACAGGGAAATACGCACCGCCGCGCCTTCGATCTTCGCCAGTTCGTGCCGCGCCGTGGCGCCGTGCACGGCGCTGCCGAGCTTGTCCCACAGATCCAGGTCGAGCGAGGCATTGAGCGTCCAAAGGTTGTCCGTATCCCAACTGCCGCCGAGCGGCGGCGGAATGATCCAGCGTTCCGGGAATTGTTCGTACGTGGTCGTCAGATTCACGTCGGCCCTGGGCCGCGTGGCACCGCGCGCGGCGTCGACCAGCGCGGCGGCCTGGCGGATGCGGGCATCGGCGGCCCGGATATTGGGCGCGCCGGCCAGCGCCTGTTCGATGAGGCGGTCCAGTTGCGCGTCGCCGAGCGCCTTCCAGTATTCGCGTTCCGGCATCCGGGCAGCCAGGGCAACTGGCGTATTCCGCTCGTTCAACTGCGGTACCGTCCCCAGTTCCTCGGGATCGTACAGCCGCGCCCGCGGCGGCGGCTCCGGCGTGAGACAGCCCGTAAGGAAAAGCGACAACAATCCGGAGAAAACCAGCGCCGCGCCCGGGAAAGAGAACGCTCCGGGCGCCGCCGCGAAAATCCGCGCAGGAAAAAATGTTTTCATCTTCATCCGATGCGTTGCCATTGCCTCACCGCCTCCGGCTGTAGCGGTGACTGCGGCTGCGACCTGAACCGTCGAACGGGCATTTGATTTACATTTATTCGATGAGATACACGGTCCGACAGACACGAACCGATGCTATTTTGCAGAGGATGATACCGAATGGATTGGAAATATGTTGATGTTTCGCCGGACCCGAAGTATCGCGTAGAGTATTGGAACCGCACCGATATCGGTAGCAGCGGCAGCGATGGTGACGACGTCAGGTAACCGTTTTGATCGTCCGAAGCTCATGAAATAAAACGGATTTTACCGAATTCCATTATTAAATGGAATTTATAGTAGCTGCCGTAGTGATAAATTTCCAATAATTATTTAACAAAGGCATTTCACCCCAGAGACGATGGAAATCCTGAACATTCAAAACCCCCTCGCGCTGCGCATCGCGCAGACGATGATCGAGGGGTTCAACTGCCATTACCAGAACATGCGCGTCTACGGACGCCGCGCCAAGGAACTGTTCGAAGCCGCCGACTGGCCGACGGTGGCGCGCGCCGTCGGCGAGCGGATCCGTTCCTACGACACGCAGGTCAACAACGCGATACGGCGCCTGCACGACGAATTCGACGCCGGCGCGCTGGACGACGAAACCTGGGAACAGGTGAAACTTTTCTATATCGGACTGCTGATCCGGCACAAGCAACCGGAACTGGCGGAAACCTTCTTCAATTCGGTGACGACGAACATCCTCGACCGCAACTACTTCAACAACACCTACATCTTCGCGCGGCCGGCGGCATCGACCGAATACATCGAATCCTCACCGCCGGTCTATTCCAGCTACTATCCCGGCGCGGACGGCAGCCTGCGCGCGACGTTCAGGAAAATCATCGAGGATTTTGAATGGCAACGGCCGTTCGACGACCTCTCGCGCGACATCGGCTTCGTCCTCGCCACGCTGAAGGAATACCTCGGCGGCTGGCCCAAGCGCGAGGTCAATTGCCAGTTTCAGGTGCTGTATTCGGCGTTTTACCGCAACAAGGGCGCCTACATCATCGGCAAGGCGATCAACGGCCATATCGAAGTGCCGTTCGCGATCCCCGTCCTGCACAACAAGGAAGGCAAGCTCTATCTGGATACGATCCTGCTCGATGCCTGGCGGATCGGGATTCTGTTTTCGCTCTCGCGCGCCTATTTCATGGTCGATATGGAAGTCCCCTCCGGCTACGTCCGCTTCCTGCGGTCGATCATGCCGGGCAAGCCGCACTCCGAGCTTTATACGATGCTCGGGCTGGGCAAGCAGGGCAAAACGATTTTTTTCCGCGACCTGCTGCAGCATCTCTCGCATTCGGAAGACCAGTTCATCGTCGCGCCGGGAATTCCCGGCCTGGTGATGCTGGTGTTCACGCTGCCGTCGTTTCCCTACGTCTTCAAAATCATCAAGGACATTTTCGGCCCATCGAAAAACATGGACCGCGAAACGGTGAAACGCAAATACCAGATGGTGAAGCAGGTCGACCGCGTCGGGCGGATGGCCGACTCGCTCGAATTCTCGCTCGCGGCACTGCCCAAGGCCCGCTTTGCCGAGGAACTGCTGCACGAACTACGAACGCTGGCGCCGTCGATGATCGAGGAGGATGACGACCTGATCGTCATCAAGCACCTGTATATCGAGCGGCGCATGACGCCGCTGAACCTCTACCTCGACCAGGCCGACGAAGAACAGATCGAGCATGCGGTGATCGAATACGGCAACGCGATCCGCGAGCTCGCGCTGGCCAACATATTCCCCGGCGACATGTTGTGGAAGAACTTCGGCGTCACCCGTTACAACCGCGTCGTGTTCTACGATTACGACGAAATCGAATACATGACCGACTGCAATTTCCGCGCGATTCCGGAAGCGCCCTACCCGGAAATGGAACTGGCGGCGGAACCCTGGTACTCGGTTGCGCCGAACGACGTCTTCCCCGAGGAATTCGGCACTTTCCTCCTCGGCTCGACGAAAGTGCGCGCGATTTTCCTGAAACACCACCGCGATCTGCTGGCGCCGGAATTCTGGCAGCGCACGCAGGAAAACATCCGCCAGGGGCGCCTCGAGGATTTTTACCCGTATCCGGAAGAACTGCGTTTTTGCGCGCGTTACCCCGAACGGCTGCGGGACGCCTGAAATAGGAGCGGAGTATGTGCCAACTGCTGGGGATGAACTGCAACACCCCGACCGACATCTGTTTCTCCTTCACCGGATTCCAGGCCCGCGGCGGCGGCACCGACCACCATTCGGACGGCTGGGGCATCGCTTTTTTCGAAGGCAGGAGCGCGCGCCTTTTCATCGACGCCCAGCCCTCTTCCTCCTCGCCGATCGCGGCGCTGGTCTGCCAATATCCGATTCACTCGAAAAATATCGTCGCGCACATCCGCAAAGCCACCCAGGGCGCGGTGACGCTGGAAAACACGCATCCCTTCATGCGCGAGGCCTGGGGGCGGCACTGGATTTTCGCGCACAACGGCAATCTCGCGGAGTTCGCACCGCCGCTCGACGGCAATTTTCTGCCCGTCGGCAGCACCGACAGCGAATACGCCTTCTGCTGGATCCTGCAGGAACTACGCCACCGCTTCGGCGCCACGCTGCCGGACGACGACGCGCTGTTCGCCGCTGTCCACGAACTGACGCTGGAACTGGCCCCGCACGGCACCTGCAACTTTCTGCTCGCCACCGGCGAACGGCTGATCGCGCATGCCTCGACGCAGCTTTCCTTCGTCGTCCGCCAGGCGCCGTTTACCACCGCGCACCTGAAGGACGGTGACGTCAGCGTCGATTTCAGCCAGGTAACCACGCCCGACGACCGCGTCGCGGTCATCGCCACGCTCCCGCTGACCGACAACGAGGAATGGACGACCATGCCGCCCGGTTCGCTGTGGCTGTTCGCCGACGGCGCGCCGCAACGCTCGGCCGCCACGATTGCCGGAAAAGCGACGGCCACGGATTAGAAGGTTTTCGATAGAAACCGCTGGAGAGAAAGCACTTCCGGCAACGGCCAATACCAATATCTGTCCAGCCAGAAAAACGTGGACAAAAAAACCCGCCGTGAAGGCGGGTTGTATTTATCTGGCAATACCGGGGGTGATTGATAGAAATTATATTGGCTTTTCCCCGATTGCCGAATCAACGCGCGGCGGGTACTACCCGAAGGCTCCCTGACCCCTCACGGCGCGTTGTCACCTAACCTGAGTTGCGTTACTTCAGTTTAGTTTCTTTATAAACCACGTGCTTGCGCGCCTTGGGATCGTATTTCTTGATCTCCAGCTTTTCCGGCTTGGTGCGCTTGTTCTTCGTGGTCGTATAGAAATGGCCGGTTCCGGCGGTTGATTCCAGTTTGATCTTGTCCCGCATGATTCAATTCCTTTCAGATTTCGCCGCGCGCGCGCAGGTCGACCAGAATCACATCGATTCCCTTTTTGTCGATCAGACGCAGGCCAGCGTTGGAAACGCGCAGGCGGACAAAACGGTTTTCGCTTTCGACCCAGAAACGGCGGTAGTGCAGATTCGGCAGAAAGCGGCGCTTGGTTTTATTGTTGGCATGGGAAACGTTGTTCCCAACCATCGGGGCCTTGCCCGTGACTTGGCATACTCGCGCCATGATTGGTACTCCAGGATTCTTGCAGTGGAAAGGCGGGGATTATATCGGTGATTTCCGATATTTATCAAGCGCTTTCTTCGTTCCTCCGGGCATTCCCGTCGCCTGGGGCTTTTTTACAACGCGATGCTCTACAATTATTCTAAATCAAGATGGAATACGCTTTCCCGACTGTAGGCGGGTTCTTGCGGCAATTGTTCTTATTTAGTTGGAACCGTCGGAATCACCGCGTTACTGCTTCCCGCTACTGCTTCCCTTGCTCGAACAATACCGCGGCGGCGGCTTCCATTTCCTCGCCGGTCATCGCGCCGAGTTTTTTCGACACCACGCGGCCATCAGGGGCAAGCACCAGCGTAAACGGCAATCCTGCCTTATCGTTGCCGAGCGCACGCATCAATTCGACGCCGGAACCGGCGCCGATCAGGGCGACGGGATAATTGATCCGGTAGGCGACGGCAAACTCGGAAATGGAATCCCGGTAGTCGCTGTCTTCCACCGCCAGGCCAAGCACAGTCAGCCCCTTTTCCCGGTATTTCCCGTGAAGCGCCGCCAGCTCGGGAATTTCCTTGCGGCACGGCGCACACCAGCGCGCCCAGAAATTGACGACCAGCGGCTTGCCTTTGTACCCCGCCAGCGTTATCGGCTGGCCGTCGAGCGCGGTGGCGCGGGTGACGAACAACGGCGCGCCGGCTTGTTGCCCGGTTTGTTGCCCCGCTTGCTGCTTCATTTGTTGCTGCGAATCCGCCGCCGAGGCGAAGGCGGAAAACAAAAACGCGGAAAACAGAACACCGATCAAACCACCCAGCAGTGCGCGGAAACCGTTCGCAATCTTCACGGCAAATCGCTCCTCTTGAAGATGAAATAGCCGAACCCGGCACAAAGGGTGCCCAGCGCGACGGGGTAGACAAGCGCATAAATCTTGAAGCCGGTGACGCCGAACAGATCGAGGATCACGTAAGCAGCGGGACCGAGCACGATCAGTTGCGGATCGAACAGCGACAGCGCGGCGGTACGGAACACCTGCAACGGATTGGCGAGCGCGAGCGTAATGGCCAGATCAGGCGCCATGCGCCCCTGGATCATCAGCCCGAGCAGGATCAGATCGAGAAACAGAAGCATCGTCAGCCAGACGACAAACGCGGCGCCCTGGGCAACGTCGGTGGTGCGCGCAACGGTCGAGATGAGCATGCCGATGCCGAGGAAACACCAGCCCATCGCCGCGAGCAGCCCGGTGTAGTAAAGGAACATGTGCCAGGGCACTTCGATTTCCTTGTACAGCGCCCAGAGCACGGCCCCCGCCATGGCCACGAACACCGGCAGGAAAATGGTAATGTAGCGGCCGATGATCTTGCCCCAGAACCATGCCGAGAGCGAAACGGGCAGCGACAACAGATATTCGAACACCCCGGCCTCGCGGTCGCCGGAGACCGAGCGCACGGTGGTAATCAATACGAAGATCGGCAAGATCGCCATCGCCAACTGAATGTAGGTGACGAGCAGCCGGGAGAGTCCGATGAACCCGAGCACGCGCGATTCCGTCAGCCCGAAGGCGAAAAGCAGCGCGACGATGCCGCCGAACACGAAGCAGTAAATAAGGAACCAGCGCGAGCGCAGCGATTCGATGATGTCCAGTTTGGCGGTGAGCGCGAGATGTTTCATAAAAGAGACCGGAAAATTATTTGCCGCGGGCAAGAACCATCTTGCGCGCCTGTTCGTAGGAAACCACCTCGGCCCCCGCTGCCGTAGACAGGGCGCCGAACCCGTAACCCATCGGCGTCGTTTTGCCGCCGAGATAGTGCGCCTGGCGCGCGTCGAGCCAGCGTTCGCCGCCGTTCATGTCGGGAACCCAGAATTCTGTCGATTGCGCCGCCCACTGCTGATGTTCGAGAAAAAATACGGCACAGCCGAAATCGTCGAATTTATGCACCCGCTTGCTCGGGTCGCGGATCTGCGCGGCGAAGCGCTTGTCGCTGATGATCATCTTGCAGCGCTCGCAGGTATCGCGGTCCCAGACGACTCGTACCGGCCCGGTCAACGGTTCGCGGTTGCAGGCGGAAAGAAGCGGCAGGCCAAGGGCGGCGCCGGGGGCAAGCAGAAGGAAGCGGCGGCGATGCATGTTTCAGGAAACTCCGTGGCTACGGGCCGGTAAATGTTCGAAAGCGGCTGGGCGCCTTCCTGTGTATGAGGTATTCCAGATCATCGTCAATCGCTCGAAGGCAAGCCACTTTCCAAATCAAAGTTAAACTAACAACATTACATGTAGCCTGTTTTATACGACAATTATTTTCATATTATAAAACATCGCCGGATATCGGAAAGCGAATCGCCTTCTTCGCCAAAGCCTCGCCGAATTGTCACCGAACCCCGCTTTCCGCCCTACCCGGTTCCTTCGCCGCCGGCTTCGCGTATCTCGGCATCCGCGCGCTGATCGGCATAACGCGACAGTGCGCCAAGGAAACGCAATTGATCGGAAGCAGTATCCTCGTACATCTCGATACGCGAGAGCAGGCCGACATAGCGCGACAACATGCCGAGAAAGCGCAGCCGGTCGGGACCGGCGACCCGGCCTTGCCAGACGGATCCACTCGTCTCCGAGTCTTCCCCGGCGACAAAATTCCAGCCCGCGAGCGTCTTCGCAATCGCCGCGTCGGCGCGGGTGAAAACCAGGCGCACGGAAAACAGCGCCGCCAGCGAGGATTCGTCGGCAACGCGGTCGTCGAGAACCACCTTGCCCATGTCCATTTCGATCACGCGGTTGACCAGCGGCGCCACTTCGTCGAGACGGTGGCTGGAAATGATCATCGTCGTATTTTCGAGGCGCTCGGCGAGCAATTGAAAGAAAATCTGCCGCGCCTCCGGGTCGAGGTTGGCCGCCGGCTCGTCGAGCACCAGCACGCGCGTATCGCGGCCGAGCGCAATGGCGATCAGGAGCTTCTGCTTCATCCCGCCGGAAAGACGGTTGAACGGCCGCGCGGCGATGGACTGCACGTCCAGCCCGAGCCGGCGGGCGATATCGAACATGCGCTCCGTGCTGCTGCCGCAGATCGCGGCGGCGAACCGCACCAGTTGCCGCACCGGCATTTTCAGCGGCGGCGGCAGTTGCGGCACGAAACCGATGCCGGAAAGCACGCGGGTACGCTCACGGCGCGCGCCAAAACCGTCGACGCTGACAACGCCGTCGAAGGTGTATTCGCCGAGCAGGCAACGGATCAGCGTCGTCTTGCCGGCGCCGTTGGAGCCGATCAGTGCGATCCGCTCGCCCGGTGCCAGATCAAGTGTGACGGCATCGAGCACCTGGTTCTTTTTAAAACGTTTGCTGACATTCTGGAAACGGATCAGGGGCTCAGACATGAAAGCGGCTTTGTTTAGAAAATTTCGATTGAAAAATGCGTCCGCATGAAGCAACGGAAAAGGCAGCAAGCTGCACGGCTTATCATTCTAGCCCAGCAAGGTCCTACAGCATTTTGCTCAGGCCCTTCACATCGTAGCGCAGCGCGCCGGAAGGACAGGCATCGATGCACAATCCGCAGCGGGTGCAATCGGGGCCGATCGGCACTTCCGTATCTTCCGCGCGGCCCTTGACGATCATGTCGAGCACGTGTGGAACGAGGCAGACTTTCTTGCAGTCGCCTTCATGGAAACAATTTTCAAGGCGGTAGAGGACACGCAACGGCGAGACGATGCCGACGACGCCGTAGGTCAGACCGATCGGACAGACATAGCGGCACCAGGCGCGGCGTGAATAGAAAACTTCGAAAAGCAGCAGGAGCAGCACCCAGAACAGAGCCAGCGTCGGGCCGTAGATCAGCGCCCTTGAGAGAATCCCGGTCGGCGAGAGCGTCTCGAACACGGTGAATCCGGTCACGAACGTGAGGAGTGAAAAGAGCAGCCAGAAAACGGTGCGGGCGCCGCGGTGAAATTCATGCTCGGTGACGATTTTCTTCTCGACCAGCTTCAGGTGCAGCCACTCGAACCATTCGGCGACGAGGTGGTACGGGCAGACCCACGAACAGAAGGAACGCCCGCCCAGCAGCACCCAGAGGAAAAAGACGGTGGCGGTGCCGATGAAAAGGTTCACGATGATGTGCTTGTGCGCGAGCATCACCTGTAGCGCGGAATTGAGGTCGATCAGGTGAAAGCCGACGAAGCGCGAGGCAGTGAGCGCGCCTTCGAGCAACTGAATATCGAGCCAGAACGAGAAGACGAACAGCAGGTTGACCGCAATCAGCACCGCCCAGCGCCGATTGCGCCATTTATGGCTGACCAGCGCCTCCTCGTGCGATTTCTTCTTCATCGCCTCGAATTCGGCCTTGTTCAGCCGTTTCAGCGCGTGCGCCTGCTGCGCCGCCGGCGTGATGACCGTCGGCTTTTGCGGCTCGGCGCCGAGCATGACCTTGATTCGCGCACTCATCTTCGCCATGTCACACCTTCCATTCGCGCCGCGCGTCGACGACGATCGCGGTTGGTTCCACCGGGCAGATCATTTCGCAGACGCCGCAGCCGATGCATTGTTCCAGCACGACCGGCACGGAATGTTTGCGGCCATCCGGAGCGACGGTCTCTTCCATCCGGATCGCGTCCTTGATCGGGCACTCGGTAACGCAGAGATCGCACAGGTCGCGCTCGTAAGGATGTTCGCGGATGCGGATCGGCTTCCAGCGGTCGACATCCATGTAGCGCATCTTGCCCTTGAAATCCGGCCCGCGCGCCTGGCCCTTGAATCCCTTGCCCAGCACCGCGAGGCAGGCTTCCGGCCGGGAAAGCCGAGCCACGCCCATGCGCTCTCTCAGATTCAGCGTCGGTTCGGGGTCGTTTTCCTTCGCCTTCAGAGTCGGCTTATGCGCCAGTTCCATGCCCCTGCGGTGGTCGAGGAAGCCGGGTTTGTCATAAGTCAGCGCACCGGTCGGACAGGCGAGAATGCACTGGCCGGCATCGCAGGAAAAGTCGCAGGCTTGTGTACGCGCGTCGATGTACGGCGTGCCGAGGCCAAACCCGGAATCGACGTCTTCGAGCTTGATCGCCAGTACCGGACAGACCTGCACGCATTGGCCGCACTTGATGCAGGAGGAGAGAAAATCGTGTTCTTCGAGCGAACCGGGCGGCCGCAGGCGCTGCGAAGCCCGCAATCGCACCGGCAGGTAGCCGGCAAGGGCGATGCCGACGATGCCGACGCCAAGCACCGCGGAACGGATGAACTTGCGTCGCGTCACCTGCCTGCGCACCGGCGGCGCGGATTTCGCGCCCTTTTTTGCCGTTGCTGCGGTGGAAGAAGGCGTATCGGCTGTATTCGTGCCTATGGATGTTTCGCCGGCGGATGCTTCACCGGCGGAATCGCCACTTTCGGCGCCGTCCGGTCTGGCTTCTTGCTCGTCGCTCATGTTTTCGCTTTCGCGGGGTTGAGGAATACCGGCCGCTCGTCTTTCAGCAGCAGGACCGGGGAAGAAAACGGCGCCAGCCGTTCCAGGACATCGAGCGCTTCGAGTACCGGCGAATTGCGGAAAAAGCGCGCGTCGGGAATCTCCATCCAGATCTGGTCGGCGTAGGCATACAGTTCATAGGGCCGGTCGCCGAAGCCGTCGCGGTTGCGGTCGAATCCCTGGTAGTCGTCCCAGTAGTTGCCGCGCCAGAGATTGCTCATCGCGGTGCCGGCAGCGGCGACCGCGACATGGCTCATGTTGCCCTCGAAGATATTGTTTTCGATGAAATGCCCTTCGCGGTCGGCGAGAAAATGGATGCCGATGCCGTTGTAGGCGATGCGGTTGTTGCGGATGACGACGCGCGAGCCGGGTTCGAACGGCGACAGGTCGGAACCGATGCCGACGGCGCAGTAGATGATTTCGTTACCCTCGATGATCGCGCCCGACGCTTCCTTCATCCCCACTGCCATGCCGGCGGCCCCGTTGGCGTGCGAAATTAGGTTGTCGCGGACGACGGCGCCGTCGGTATACATCAGGTAAACGCCGACCGCGTTGTCGTAGAACTCGTTTTTCTCGACGACGTTGTCGCGCGCGAACATGAAATGCAGCGAATAGCGGCTGCTCCTGCCGATGTTGCCGCGAAAGATGTTGCCGTCCGAGTACCAGGCGACCGTATCGCGCGAATCGATGATTTCGTTGGCTTCGACCAGATTTTTTTTGCTGTACCAGAGCCGGATGGCGTCGCCGCGCTCGCCCAGCTCGTAGTTTTTCGACGCGATGCGGTTGCGGCGGATGATGTTTCCGTCGGCCTGTTTCAGGTCGATGCCGAAAAGACAGTCGTCGATCCGCAGGTTCTCTATCGTGTTCGAATTGCCGCGCACGTTGAGGCAGGCATCGTCGGTATCGTGCGCGCCGCCGGAAGCGGTCAGGCGCAGGTTCTTCATGGTCGCCTTGTCGGTTTCCAGTGTGAAGACGGTGCCGCGCCCGCCGCCGGAAATGGTGACTCCATTACTGCCGTCGATCACCAGCGGCTTGTTGACCAGCACCGGCCCGGCATAGGTGCCGGCGGGCGGTTTCAGCACCGAACCTTCCGGCGCCTTGTCGACCAGTTCCTGAAACCAGGGAATACCGGAAACATTCGGTTTTTCCGGGCGCTCGCTTTTTTGTCCCGAGGCGCCCCAGTTGCCGGTATTCGGCAAACTCATGCCTGCGCCAGCGGTTCTCGCAGGCCTTTCGTCACCGCTGCCACCGCCGCCGTTGCCATATTCGTAGCCGCGTTCGTCGTCAACCCGCGAGGCGAGCGCGACGCCCGCGACCAGCGAAAGCACCAGCGGCAAGCCCCAAAACAATGTCCGAAACAACGCCCGGACGCAGCGACCGAATTTCATCGCACTTCACTACCTTGCTTGCCGCGGTTTGCCACTCGTCGCCCGCCGTGTACAGGCTTCATCAATCGATGGTGCCTTCACGCAACTGCTTGCGCCGGATCAAAAGCGCCAGACCCAGGCAAACGCTGGAAAACAGCAATAATCCAAATCCCCAGTAAGGATAGGAGTAAGTCGAAAATTGCGCCACCTTGCCTTCGCCGAACACTGTCGGCATGAACGGCTTGACGGTAAACGCGCCCCACGGGTGCAGGTTGTGGCCGAAAAACCAGAGCCAGGCCGAATAGGTGACGACAAAGAAGACCGGCAGCAGCGCCGGAACCAGCGCCAGCAGCAGCGTGAACCCGCGCTTCTTCACCACTCCGGTAACGACGACGACCATTGACAATATCAGGCCGACGATGACGATATGGGTAATCAGGCGCACGTTGCCGCCCCATTCCTTGATCCGCTCCGGCTCCTTGAAGAAAGTACCGGATTCCTCCATGTAATGCTGGACGTGCGCATTGAGCGCGCCAAGGGCATATTGGTCGATCAGCATCCACGCGGCGACCGCCACAAAACCGGCGGTCAGGGCGGCAATCCGCGCCTTGCGCCGGGGCAGCATGAAAGCGACCAGCATGACGGTGAAAAATCCGAAGAAGAATTTCGCCAGCGGTTTTTCCACCGGCGCCCCGGTGGCGATCGGGAACATGCCGACGTAGTGGTTGATGGTGTTCATCTCGTGCACGCAGTCGAGACCTTCGGCGCCCTTGTTCAGATTCTTGTCCGCTTCGAGAATCGGGTTGTAGCGCTCGCTGTCTTCGCCAAGGTCGTGCTGCATGACCTCGCTGCCTTCCCGGCTGCCCGCCGGGGCAGCGCTGCAGCCGTTGAACACACCGTTGAAATGAAAATGGATGCGGATGCCGTCCGGGAACGCTTCTTTCGGATAGTTCGGCGCCGTCAGGGACACCCACCAGATCGGCGCGAAATAAGCGGCAATGATGGTCAGCAGCGCCACTGAGGTCAGCGCCACGACGAGCAGACTCCGTTTGTCTTTTTGCAGGGACATACTTTCTCCTTCACTCCAGAAGACGCGGTTTCAACTCATCGGTTGCCGACATCACGGTTTCCACGCCACATTCACATCGCCAGACACTTGGCACGGCACTTAAATAATTTATTACCAAATCCGGCTACAGTAGCCAACTCTCATTCAACCCTAAAATAGATCGATCAAGCTCCATTTTGTCCGTGGCCTGCCTATTTACGACACGTCCGGGCATCCACTCAAGCGAATGCCCGGACGCCGTTTCAATTGCCCGGAATCACAGCCAAGCCGGACTGCCGACAGACGGAACGTTGCAGCTCACTTCTTCTTCGCCGCCGGCTTGGCGGCGCACATCGCGCCCGGCATCTTCAGGCTGGATTGGTAGGCGGAAATCGCCACCAATTGCTGATCGTTGTATTTTTTGATTACCTTCACCATGTCCGGGTTCGCGTTACGCCGCTTGCCGTCGCGAATTTCGGTCATTTGCCGCAACAGGTATTTGTAGTGCTGCCCGGCGATGACCGGGTAGAATTTGGCCTTGTCGCCGTCACCGTTGGCGCCATGGCACTCCTTGCATTCCTTCTCGTACATCGCTTTCCCGTCGGCGAGCTGTTTGGCTAAATCCGCACCTTCGTATTTGCCGTGATCGGTCGGAATGCACAGGCTCTGGATATAGGCGGAGACGTCGGCCAGTTCCTGCGGGTCGACCAGCGTCACCGCGAACGGATACATCGTCGGATTGTCGCGCAGACCGGCGCGGATATCGGCCATCTGCTTGATCAGCACCGTCGTATGCTGCCCCGCGAGTTGCGGGAAGGTGCCGTCGGGACGGCCGGCGCCGGAAGGAAGGTGGCAGGCGCCGCAGACTTCGTACGCTTCCTCGCCGCGCTTGATATCGCCCTTCAATTTCAGCGCTTCCATTTTCTCGCCTTCCTGGGCGTTCCATTTGTAGGACTTGGACTCGATCCCTTCCTTCTTGGGCGCCGGCGCCTGTGCAAACACGGAAGTCGCGAAAAGCGCGACGGATATCGCAATAATTGATTTCTTCATTATCTTGGCCTCACAAAATAAAAAGATGGAACAACTCGACATTCCCACCGGCCGGCATGCTGGACACTGCAACGGCACGCGCTTTACAGGTATTCAGGTATACCTTCTTCAACCCGGACATGTCAAGCAAGAACATGACAAAAAAATTAAACGCCTGCTGTATGCCTCAGGGTTTCAGTGTAGAGAGATAGGTCGCAATCGCTTTGATCTCTGCATCATTAACCAGATGCATCACGCCTTTCATCGCCACGGATTGCCCATTGGAGCGTGCTCCGCTCTTGATATCCTTCATCTGTTGTTCCGCATAGGCGGCATTCTGCCCGGCGAGTCTCGGGTAGTTCGGCAACAGCGGTTTCTTCGCATCCGCGCCGTGACAGGAAATGCAGGTCTTTTCCTTATAGAGCTTCGCGCCGTCGAGCGCCTGCGCATTCGCCGCCAGGGGAACGAACAGCAATCCACAGGCAAGCATCCAGAGTTTCCGCACCATCATTCACCTCCATGAAAAGAAAATGGGGAGCAGACTAACGCTGCTCCCCATTATGCTGCTTTAAGTTATATCAAACCGAGCATCACTTCACTTTTTTCGCGCCGTTCTGCTCAAGATAGGTCTTCGCACGCAGACCGAGATCCGCCGCCTTGACCTGATATTGCCAGACCTGCTCGGCCCACAGCGTCGCCTGGTTCCAGTCCTTCTTCTGCGCGGCGGCTTCGTGCTTGGCCTTGGCGCCATTAGGACCATCGATCTTGCCCAATTGATCCAGGGCATCCTCGACCATCGCCACGACATCCGGGAAGTCCTTGTAATTGACGCTGGTGATGTAGCCAACCACCTGGTCGATCACAGCCTGCGTATCGGCAATCTTCTTCAACTGATTCTTGTAATCGGCTTCGGTGTATGCCGTGCCTTTGCTTTCGGCGGTCTTGGTCGGTTTCCAGCCCTTCGGCTTGACCAGGAGATAACCTTGCATTTCCAGGTGCAGCGCGGAGCAGAATTCCGTGCAGTAGAACGGATAGACGCCTTCCTTGTCGGCCTTGAATTTCACCGTAACCGTCTTGCCCGGTTCGATCGAGGCATGGACGTTGTAGGTCGAAACCGTGAAGCCGTGCGTTTCGTCCTCGGCGCGTTCGAGGTTGGTGATGTTGATCACCACTTCGTCGCCCACTTCCGCTTCGATCGTTTCCGGCGTGAAGTGCGAACGGATCGCCGTACCAAAGACCTCGACGCGGTTACCCTTGCGCTCGGTTTTTTCTTCACCGGCACGAACGGCACCCGGGTGCGGTTTGTCAGTGCGGGAATCGGTACCGACCTTATAGCGGATGTACGGTTTCAGCTTGTTCGCCGCAATCGCCACGGCATAGTGCGGCTCACCCAACGGGAAAGGCATGTCGTAGAGCAACTGCATCTTGTCGTTGCTGATGTCGATCAACTGGTGGTTCTGCGGATGCAGAGGTCCAACCGGCACGAAGCGGTCGATCGCCAGCTTGTTCAGCGCGACGAGATAACGGCCTTGCGGATCGACGGAATCGCCTTCCATCGTCATCAAGTGACCGATGTTGTAATGCACGGAGATCTTGTCGAGCACCTTACCGTCGCAAAAGTTCCACTTCGCGACCTGGGAATCGACGTAGAGCGAGGTATAAGCGATACACGGCTTGGAGTCATACTGCGTATGCAGAGGGCCGAGACCGAGGTTGACTTGCCGTTCCAGCGCGTCCCGCATGCCGATCACCGGAATGCCGTACGGGTCCTTGCCTTCGAATTTTCCGGCCTTGATCGCTGCCTGGATCTTGTCGAAGGAGAAAACCGAGACGTGCGTATCCAGCTTGCCGGCGACGACGATGAACTTGCCGTCCGGCGTCACGTCGACACCGTGCGGCGACTTCGGTTCGGGAACGAGGAAGAGGATGCCTTCCTTGACGGCAACGTCGATCGGGATCACGTTATGGCCGTTGATCTTTTTCGCCTTGCCCGCGGCGACCAGTTCCGCCGCTTTCTTCCAGTTCATCACGTGCAGATAGTCGGTGTCCTTGGCGGAGCAACCGGCTTCGTACGGCGGCACACCTTTTTCGATACCGCCGACGTAACGTTCGGAACAGAAGGAGTTGGTAAACGCCCAACCGTCGGAAGGTCCTTTACCCGCATCGGACAAATCCTGCGAATACGGCGGCAATTCAAACGAGAAGGAATTTTCCGGCTGAATGCGACCCGCCTTGCGGTCGAACTTCCAGTAAGTCACGCCGCCACGGTATCTCTCGTTGAAGCTTTCGAGCGGATAGAATTTCCTGTTTTCCAGCGGTGCCGCATATTGCGCCGCTTCGATCACATAGTCGGTATTGGGCGTCACGAACGCGCCGCCGTGTTCCGATTTGTAAATCGGGTTCACAACGATCTGTTTGGTTTCGAAATCGCGCAGATCGATTACCGCCAGCCGCGGATTGGCCTTGTCGTTGATGAAAACGAACTGGCCATCGTACTTCCCTTGGGTTTCAGAAATGGCAGGGTGGTGTGTGTCGCCCCAAGTGATTTCCTTGCCGTCGATCATGCCCTGCCTGAGAACAGCCTTGGAGTTCTCGTCATAGCCGTACCCTTGCCAGGGTTCCGGCGTGAATACGCCGATATATTTGAGAATGCGCATTGATGGGACACCATACGCGATCACCTGTCCCGACTGTCCCCCGGAACTGAATACAACGAATTCGTCACGCTTTCCGGTCGGCACATAAGTCTTGGCGGCCGCCAGCAAATCCTGTTGCGACAGATTACGGCGTTTCATTACGTCCTGCAGCGACTCGGCCGCGAATGCCATGCCTGATACCGAGCACACGACACCTGCGGCGGCCAACAGAGACGTAACCTGCTTCATGCGGGTCTTCATTTCTGCTCTCCCAACTGATGGTTAACGATATCTACTGCACAGCAAGCACATCGCTGCGACAATATGTCGCACATCTTCCTGCGCTAACCATCATAGCACTTTAAGGAAGATCAAATTTAAAATGTGCCACGGGCTTAAACGCCTATCCCAAAGGCTTCGACCATTTCCGATGTTCCGTAAACTTGCCATTGACTTTTTGCTCCTTGCGCTGCTTGTCGCACTTGGATTTATTGCTTATCGGCTGGCGCCCCTGCTCACGCCGCAGAGCGACCGCAGCCTGCCGCTTTCGTCCTGCGACCCGAGCCGGCAGCCTTCCTGCCGGGTAACCCTGGCGGAAAACGCGGCGCTGGAATTTTCGCTGTCGCCCCGCCCGATTCCAGTATTGAAACCGTTGCAGATCGAAGTGCGTCTGAACGGAATCGAAGCGCAACGGATCGAAGTGGACTTTGCCGGCACCGAAATGAAAATGGGGTACAACCGCCCGGCGCTGGAAAAAAGCGCCGACGGAATCTTCCGTGGAGGCACCAGTTTGCCGGTCTGCATTACGGGCAGCATGAGCTGGCAAGCTACCGTGCTCGTGGAAACCGCCAGGGAACGCCTGGCTATTCCCTTTCAATTCGAGACCGGAAAAACCGACGCGACCGGGGCGGATATCACCGCAACAAGCGTCCCCGCCGCAGACACCTCATCACTCTGACCATGTCCTTGCGACGCACGCTTTTATTTCTTGCCATTCTGGCGACAATGGCCGCACTTGGCGGACTGGCGCTTTTCTGGGCGCCAGCCCACATGTCCTCTCAAAAAATTCCCGGAAAGAATCCGGCAAGCGCTTTTCCCGATCTGGCCTCCCCGCCGACCGGTGGAGATTTCGTCCTGCACGGTGCCGACGGCCCGGTAGCCCTCAAGGACTATCGCGGCAAAGTTGTATTTCTCTATTTCGGCTATGCCTATTGCCCCGATATCTGCCCGACTTCGTTGGCGGTGCTCGCGCAGGTATTCAACGATCTACCGCCTCAGGCTCGCGACAAGGTGCGAGGCATCTTCATCTCCGTCGACCCCGCGCGCGATACGCCTGCCTACCTCAAGGAATATGCCTCTTTCTTCCACCCGCTGCTGACCGGAGCCACCGGCAACGCGGAAGAAATTGCCGCCGTTGCCCATCGTTACGGCGTCATTTACCGTGTCCACCCGCCCGATGCGGAAGGCCGCTATACCGTGGATCATTCCTCGCTGATCTACGTAATCGCGCCCGATGGACATCTGGCTGCGTCATTGCCGCACGGAGTCACCGCCGCAGAGGTAAATACCGCCTTGCAGCCATTGCTGGAAAAAGTCCACTGAAAACCAGTCGGTCGAATCGTTTTTCTAACCAACCTTTCGGAGGTTCTCATGCGTTCGTTTGCATCCTGTCTCTCAATCGGAACTTTCTTCCTTGCCTTGACCACCACCTCCGTCGCATCGGCAGGCGATATCCAGATCGTCGATCCAAGCGTGCGCCAGCCGCCTGCGAGCGCTCCGACCACAGGCGCTTTCATGACACTGAAAAACACCGGGGATCGTGACATAAAGCTCATCAAGGCAGAAAGTCCCGTCGCGAAAAACGTCGAATTGCACACGCATCTCAACGAAAATGGCATGATGAAAATGCGTCAGGTCGCGTCCATTGAAATCAAGGCCAAGGGGGAAACCATGCTCAAACCCGGTTCTTATCACATCATGCTGATCGGACTCACGCAGCCCTTGGCAGAAGGCGATAAAGTGCCGCTGACGCTGACGTTCGATGACGGCAGCCGTGAAGAAATCTCCGCCCCGGTGAAAAAACCGGTGGCGTCCACACCTTCCCATCCCATGTCTCATTGAGCATCGGGATACGTTTCAAAACCTCCGTCAATGCCCTCCCCGGTAGCTTCCCGTTTCAGGCACAGTTTTTTGGGGCTGTCGCTTTGCGTCTTGCCCCTTCTTATTTTTTCGGCCTGTTCTTCGCCTCCTGTAAAAAAGGAGGTTCACGGCGAGGCTTTCGAGGTCGGCCAGGTTGCCCAAAGCGACAGCAACCGCACCGCCAACCTGGCCATGCGCGACAATCTGGAAAGCCTGTCGCTGCTGCTTGAAAAACTATACAAGCGCAATCCCGCGCAATGGAAGAAAACCGGCGCGCAAACCCTGGAAGAGGCGCACGATCGGATCATGACGGCGATCCGCAGCGACCAGCCGCTACCGGAGTTGGGCGATGCCAAATCGGTGGCGGCGTTACCGCTGGCCTTCGATCCCAAGTTTCAGGGAGACCGCGCCGGTACGTTGATCTACGCCTTGGGCACGATGCTGGTGGAAGTCTACGGCGGACGCACCGAACTGTATCTGGTTCACGGACTCAATGCGCAGGAACTGTCCAATGCCGCCTACAACGTCGAAGTAGCGGTGTGGCTGCTGTCGAGCCGTAAGGATACGCAGGGCAATCCGCTGCTGCTCTCCAACGAGATCGGTCCGGCCGGACGCAATCTCTCTTTCGAGCGCGAGTTCGGCCGCATCATCGGCAGGCTGGAATTATTGGCGGCGATTTCCGACGAAAAATATCGTCGCAGTGCCATCGGCTACGTGCAGGGGTTTTTCGGCGCAACATTCATGCAGTTTCTGCCGCTCGATACGGTCACTGCGGCAACCACCGCCCACTGAGCGCTCTCGGAATCGTTTACGGAAATACTCCGCTCCGGGGCCACGCACAGAACTACTCCACACAACCCCCGGCAGAATACGGGAATGCGCGGCGTACTGCCCGCCAGAAGTAAAAAGGGGTTACGAGCGGAAGAACCGCTTCAATTGCTTGCCCAGCCATCCCTCGTTTTGTACGGGATCAGGCACTTTTCCTTTATCTTCGAAATCGGCAAACCACCGGGAGTAATCGGCATCTTCGTTTTTGATGTGATTGATCAACCAGCGCGCCAAGGTTTCCCTCAGTTCCACCGCTATATCTTCACCCGCATCCAGCCGCTTCTTATAGTCAAGCACCTTGCGCACGAATAGTTCGTGCACCTTTTTATGGGCTTTCAAGTACGGATAGCTGATTTCTTCCATCAGCGTTTCTTCGAAACCGAAATGCGATTCGGTGTAATCGACGGTGTCGTTCACTATCGAAGCAATCCGTTCCTTCCGGTTGGGGGCGGAGGAGTTGATCGCGTCATGCAATTGGTTTATGTAATCGACAATCCGCATATGCTGCTTGTCGATGACGTCGACGCCGACACTTAACTTATCGTTCCAGACAATATGAGCCATCTGATCGCCATGTGAATTCAGGCTGAGGGTACGCCTTTGATTTTCTATCCTACTCTATTCCTATACCGATCTCCAATATCCGTGGAGCGGACAAGGGGATTTATGAGGCATTTCTCACACCTGGAGCGAGGGCTGTTCCCGAATGTGGACGTACGGATCGATTCCGGGGCCGTCGATCTCCACAATAGTAAGCATTGCTTTTATCATGAAAAATTTCCGGCGATCTCTCAGCGCATGGAAATTTTGTAAATTACACGGCGTTCGACCGTGCTAGAATCGCGCCGTTTCATTTTTCATCACTAAAATTTCAAAAACAGAGGGAGACATGTTGCTACGGCATACTCACTGTAGTGAGTGTTGCGGTGTGCGTTCGTTTAGTGCGCGTGCGTTTTTTGCACCCGCATCGCTTCGCATCTCCCTCTCTCTTTTTCCCGCGCTTTTCCTCTTTGCCTGTGCAACGCCGCCGGAGCGCGAAGTCGCCCCGGCCCATATCTCCCGTCAAGCCAACGTGCCGCCCGTGGGGGAAATTCCACCTCCCGTAATGCAAAGCTTCGCATTGCCCAGACCGAAACCGAAAGCGGCAGCGGAAACCTACAGCGTCGTCGTCAACAACGTTAACGTCCGCGAGCTTTTATTCGCTCTGGCACGCGATGCCCGGGTCAATGTCGATATCCATCCGGGAATCGAGGGAACCGCGACCTTGAACGCCATCAATCAGACGCTGCCGCAATTGCTCAAACGCATTTCCCGGCAGGTCGATATACGCTTCGAGCTCGATGGTCCCAATCTCGTCGTATTGCCGGATACACCATTCCTGCGCAATTACCGCATCGACTATGTCAATATGCAGCGCGATACCACGGGCGCCGTGGCGGTAACAACCCAGCTCACCAGCCTCGGCGGCAGCGGCGATTACGGCAACAACGCCGCCAGCAACAGCGGAGCGAACAACAATTCCGTCACCCGGATCGAGAACCGGGCACAGCATCACTTTTGGGAAACGCTGGTGCAGAACGTCACGGATATGCTGCACGAAACAGACAAGATTTTTCCCGCCGGATCCAATGAAACGGTCCGTGAACAAACGAGTTCGATGAGCAATAGCGGCCGCAACGGCAATAGCGCGGCTGCCCGGCCGCTTCCGGGTTCCAGTACCGCTGCCGCAAAACGCCGCGTAAACGGCAATACTCCGGCAGGAGGCAAAGCGCCGCCGGAAACGACGGAGCGCCAGGAAGCGGAAACCACACATGTGCGCCACGTAACCTATCGCGAAGCGGCTTCGGTCATCGCCCACCCGGAAACCGGCATCCTGTCGGTGCGCGCCACCGCGCGGCAGCATGAAAAAATCCAGGAATTTCTCGATCAGGTACAAGCCAGCGCCCGGCGCCAGGTGATGATCGAAGCGACGGTTGCCGAGGTTCAACTCAGCGAGAACTTTCAACAGGGTATCGACTGGAATCTGGCGCCTTACGGTACCGCCGGGTTTCGTTTCATCCAGAAGCCCAGCCCCGGAACGGGGGTTGCCAGAAACAGCATGGTCGAAATCGGCTATACCAATTCGGAGGGAAATCTTGCCGGCACGATCCGCCTGCTCGAAGCATTCGGTACCGTCAAGGTCCTTTCCAGTCCGAGAATCAGCGCGCTCAACAATCAGACGGCGGTATTGAAAGTCGTCGACAACAGTGTCTATTTCACGGTCAAGGCCGACACCGCGCAGAATCAGACGACCACCGTGACGACCTACACTTCGACGCTGAATCAGGTACCCGTTGGTTTCGTCATGAACGTGACGCCGCAGATCAGCGATGGAAACCAGGTACTGCTGAATATCCGTCCGAGCATTTCACGTATTGTCGGTTATGTTGCCGATCCGAATCCGGCATTGAAGGAAGCCGGTATCACCAGCGAGATTCCGGTTATCCGCTCACGGGAAATGGAATCGACGCTGCGTATCGAAGACGGGAACATCGCCGTAATGGGCGGGTTGATGGAGGATGCGGTCGACAACCGCGACAACGGTATTCCCGGTCTCTCACGCTTGCCGCTGGTCGGAGGACTGTTCGTCGACCGCAACGACACGGTGAAAAAAAGCGAACTGGTGATTTTCCTGCGACCGATCGTCATCCGCGACGCGAGCATTGCCGGTGACTATGCCGGACTCAAGAATCACCTGCCGGACCGGAATTTCTTCGCCCACCTGCCCGATCCGCGCCGTCAGGGCATACCTGCGGATAATGCCGCCCGGGCGGATGCTCCATAAGAAACAGCCATGAGTTTGCTCATAGAAGCTTTGAGAAAAGCGGAAGAAACCCGGCGCGTTCATCAGGGCGGCCCGACTTCTGTCGCCCCCGGCTCCATGGCCGAGGAAAATTCCATCGGGCGGATACCGGCCGAAAGCGCGTTTCCCAGCATATTTCCCATTGAACGTGCCGCGGCAAGTCGACGTCGCTGGCGGCGGCTTCTGCCCGCCGCGTTGCTTGCCTCCGGATTCACAGCGGGATTCGGCCTGGCTTCTTTCGGCATACTGCCGCAAAACAATCGAGACAGTGGATTACATACCGCCTTGACCACGCAGGAAGAGTCTCGGACGCCGTTTTTGCCGCCGCAACGGCACTCCGGCACCACGCAAGTGGGGTATCCGTATGCCGCTTCACGACCGGCACCAACCACGCCATCGCCCCCCGATACCAGACAATCTGCTGTCGCAAAGAAACCCGATCCAG
>JAVBTC010000014.1:0-5321 GCA_031556405.1 Rhodocyclaceae bacterium | reverse complement strand
TCGCCCATCGCGTTGAACCCATCCTGCACCGCCTGGATTTCGTCTGGGGTGTTGTTCGTCTTGCCGGTGACGACCGCCACCGCGCCGGCAGGCACCCCGGCGCGCTGATGAAGCAGGCGTTTGATCTTGTTGTGCAGAGGGAGAATGTCGCAAAACACGAGTTGTTTGACGATCTTCGCCGCCGTGCCGTCCGGATTGACTCCGCGCGGGGAAGCCTGCTCGTTCTGGTAATTTTCGAGAAACGCCGCCAGTTTCGGCGGCACGGTGACATCGAGATCAAGCCCCAATACTTCGGCAATCGTCTCGAACGCGCTCTGCGCGGCGGGATCGATGGTGTCGATCACGATCCGGGTTTCCCCCTCGAAACGCGCGCGCACTTCGATTTTCAGGAGTTCGCGCGTTTCCGAGGCGGCATCCTTGATCGTCTTTTTACCGACGATGGCACTTTCCTCGGTCATCGGCCCCGGACGCATCCGTTCCTCGACGATCTTTTTGGCGTTGAACCGCTCGATGGCCGATTGTGCCTTTTCCTTCTGGGTGGACAGGAAGCCGTAGAACGTCGCGCGCCGGTCGAGTTCGGGATCGGCGATCAGCAAAGACATCTTGTGGATCAGGTTGAACGGATGCGCGATCAATTTCTGGCCTTCGCCGAAAGATTCGCTTACCTTGTCATACGCCGATTTCGAACCGCGATTGTCTTTTTTACCCATCAGGTCATCGACCGCCCATCTGAAGGCGTTTTTGTAGGTTTCCAGGCGGTCAACGATCTCGGACGGCAACGAGACGGACGAGGCTTTTTCGCTGCGGTCGGGAACGACGATCTGCGCGCCGACGTCATTGGCGTCCTTGATGACGGCGATTTCGCCGATGGCGCGGCGCAGCACGCCGACGTTATCGAGTCCGGTAAACACGTCGATGGTGCGGAAAATGCCGTCGATACTCTCGTCGTCGGTGTTTTCGGTGACGCAAACCATCTGCATGAATTCGTCGGCGCCGCGAATCCCCAAAAACAGATTGTTGACCCGCTCATGCCCGGCGGCGAGCGCCAGCATCGCGTAGATTTCCAGCGGGCTGTTGGTGATCGGCGTCGCGGTCAGGGACAGCACGCCATTCTGTAGAGGCGATTGCCCGCGCACGTACCAGGATTTGGCCTGGGCGTCGATACCGCGCTTCGAGGCCGGCGACAGGGAGAGAAACTTGGCGCTGCCGAAATTGACGGTCTCGGCGCTGTTTTTGAAAACGTGCGCTTCGTCGAAGACCAGACTGTCCACCCGCATGTCTTCCAGGTGCGGCGCCGCGCTCTTTTTTTCTCCCAGCATCACGCGCAGGCCGGCGACCTTGCCCTTGGCGCGTTCGTCCTCCTTTTTGTCCATCTTTTCCGCGAAACTGGTATCAATCCGGCGCATGAATTCCTCGAAATCGTCTATCGTTTTTTCACGCAGGCGGATACGCTCGAATGCTTCCAGCGTCAGGTAGATTTTGCGGTGCCGGTTTTCGAGCACGGCATTCAGATCGGTATCGAAATTGAGCGAACTGACAATCGGCTCGTTGTGGGAATTGATGCGCATGCCGACGAACAGGCAATCGGCGGTGTCGGCATAGGCCCGGTTCACTTCCTTGTGCCAGTTGGAAAGGGTCGAGTTCGGTACGGCGAATAGGGTTTTGGCTTTCACCCCGATGCTCTGCGCGTACTGCACCGAGGCCAGCGCGGTGAAGGTTTTGCCTAAGCCCACGCCGAAGCCGTTGATGCCGCCGAATTCCCGCCCCTGGCGGCGAACGAAGGCGTTTTGGTAGCCGTGCAGCGCCAGCGCCGGATTCATTCCCGGAATGGCGAGCGGCGCCTCGTCCTCGATCTGCCGGAAGCGCAGCCGTTCGGGATCGGCGGCGGTACGTTCCAGCCGTGCGACGATGGAACGGTTGCCGCGTACCCAGCCGGAGAATTGCTCGTTCGCGGTATTGACCATCCGCCGCAGTTCCCTCAATGCGTCGGCGTCGCTCATGGAGAGTTTCGCGCCGCCCAGCGTGATCGTGCCGTTCTTGAGGTAATCGCCAAACCGTTTCAGGAGTTTGTCCTGGTCGGTGAGTTTGCTGCCCGATAGGTCGATATCGACCCGCTTTTCGCCGGTTTTTTCGTCGAAAACGACGGTCGCGGAGGGATGGACGAAACGGCGCAGGAATTCCGCCTTCTCTTCCATGGTGACGTGTGGAGAGAAGAGATTGAAATTCAGCTTGGAAACCTCCACCCGGTCGATGCGCCCCTCCGCCTCCAGTTTCTGCCGCAGCAGCTTTGCGCGGACGCGCTCGTCGGCTGCGGCGGCGATTTCCTCGTCGGCGCGTTTCAAAAACTCGGCATAGTTGCCGACGTAGTAATCATCGGCGCGGGTGATGCTTTTGCCGTCCGCCGACACGCACCAGTCCGAAAGTTCGAACGGGTCGAAGTCGGCCCCGTAGATTTCCTTCGCTTTCTCCAGATCCACCCATGGCGATTTCGTCTGGTAGCGGATGCCCTCGAAATTCGATTCGGCGCTGAGTGCCACCGTCGGCACGGACTGTTCCACATCTCCGCGCCAAACCCTGGAAAACCCGCTCTTTTTCTTGTAGTGGGTGCCAATGGCGATCAACCCTTCACGGAGGCTTCCGCCCAGCGCGGCGGGCCGTTTGGCGGCGGTCGTCGCGGCACGCCGCATCGCCTCGCTCAAGGCCGGATATTCTTCCAGGTAATTGACGCCGGTTTCTTCGGAGAGGCGTTCATGCAGAATGTCGACGACGGACAGACCGACGATGCCGGCGTTCCAGTAGGCCGCACGTGCGCCTTCGTCCTGAAGGCGGGAAAGCGCGATTGCCGCGCCGCGCAGCCAGTCGGGCAAATCCAGCGCCCGCGCGGATTTTTTCATATACTCCACGCAACGCTGTGCCGATTCCCACGTCACTTTATGTTCGAAAGCGCGGTACGGTGTCGTCAGCGTGCCGAGCAACGCGGCCATGTCGTCGCTTTCGCGGTTGTCCGCCAGCGTCTCCCAGCGGCCTTCCCGCATTTGCAGAATGCGCCCGGCCTGCGCCAGCGTGTCGCCTTCCTGGTAAATGATCGGCGACGTCTCCACCGTGCCGAGCAGATCCCAATCGACGCGCGAAGCGGGGAATTTTTTGAGCAGCCGTCCTAATTCGCCGACAGGGGTTTTTGTAACCACACGATCCACATCGCGGAATTTCTCCGGGTCGCGCGGGACGAATTCGCCGAGGATGAAGCGTTTCCCTTCGCCCCGGAAATAATTTCCCTCGATGAACGGCGTCCACTGCACGTTGGCATCGATCAGGGTTTGCGGGGACTGTTCGCGCAGTTCGGCGATTTTGTCCAAGCCTTCCCGCCGGTATTTGCGGAATGCGATTATATCCGTCATGGTGTCGGCGTCCGCCGTGCCGAAGACGCTGTTCGGAAGCCGGTACGCGCCGAGGAATTCGGCCATATAGCTGGCCCTGATTCTCAATTCCTCTTCCTTGCCGCCCTTGCCGGACACGCAGCGCGGCGGGGTGATGAACACCGCCAGACCGCCCGGTTTCAACTTTTCCAGGGAACGCAGGATGAAATAGTTCTGGAGCGGCTCCTGGCGGTAGCGTTCGTCGAGCAACTGGTTTCCGCCCCGGTCGGCAACGCCGCCGAACGGGACATTGGTGACGACGGCATCGTATTCCTCGTCCGGGGTATTCGCGGCGATCCGCTCGAACGGGGCGACGATGGAGGTATGGCCGGGGCCGTCGTTGACCAATCCATTGATCCGCCCTGAGGTTTCGTTGAGTTCCACCGCATCGACCGCCGCCGACTCCGGCGCCGTGGCGCCGAAGATGCCGGTGCCGGCGCAGGGGTCGAGCACCTTCCCACCCTGAAAGCCCAGTTCGCCCATCAGGCTCCAGATGCCTTCGGCAATCGGTTTCGGGGTGTAGTACTCGTAGGCGCTCCCCTTTTTGCCGTCGGCGCCGGTCAGTGCGCCGCCGGTGCCCGAGTATTTGGCGAGTACCTGTTTTTCTGCATCCGTGAGCGTCCCGGAATCGAGGTCGCCGCTGTCGATCCGTTTCAACAATTGCAATGCCGCCGCATTGTCTTTCTTGCGCTGACTGCGTTTGCGTTCCGGATCGAATCCGTAAAAATGCGCTGTCGGCTGGCGCAGGGTGTTTTGCGGATGCGTGGTGGAATCCTGGCCCGGAATCTCCGGTGCCGCTTCCACCGGGGTTTCCGCCGCGCCCAGTTCGATGCGGATGCGGTGGGCGCGGGAAACCAGTTTCAGGCGTGCCAGCGCGGCGGTGCCTTCGTTCAGGCTGGATTTGATTTTGGCCAGTTCGCCGACCAGTTTTAAACGCGCCAGAAAGGCGCCGCTGCCGCCGGCGTCGTCGAGGTCGATGCGATTCAACATAGGGGAGATATCCTCAAAAAAGGCTGGCGGTCGCGTTCATCATCGCGTTCTGGTACGACACGACCGCACGCTCGAACAGGGCCGATAATTCAGAATCCCCCTGCTGGCGCAGGAACGCTGCTTCCAGTACGTCGGCAAGCTCCGGGGAAAGCATGTCCCGATGGGTGCCGCTGACGACGGACTGGAACAGCGCGCGGTCGGCGGTTTTTTGCGCATCGTCGGACGAAGATTTCGGCGAAGGTTCCGGCGGTAAGGCATTCTGTGGCAGCGTCAGGAGCGCCGTGACCATCGCGGCCCCGTCGCCATCACCATCCGAGTAGGTTGCCGTTTCGCCGGACGAGTAAACGACCCGCTGATTGCCCGTTTCGCCGACGAAGACCATCGCCTTGCCATCGTCGCCGATGTCAATCCGCCCGGCGACGGCGCCTTCCTTGCGGATTTTGCCGACGTAGTTGCCCTGGGAGGCGTTGTCCGTCGTCGCGGAATCGAGAACGACGGTTTCCGCTTCGAACGTGACGCCCATTTCCGCTTCGCAGAATCCGTCCTCGTCCGCTTCACGATCCGTTTGCGCGTCGTCCCCGTCGGAACCGATGCCATCCAGCGTCGCGTCGCTGAAAAATCCCCATTCCACCATCGCGCCGTGTTGCCGCGCGGCTTGATCCATGGCGCGGGCGGTGACGAACGGCGAATATTCCGTTTTTCCCAGGGATTCGAACATCCATGCCTTGAAATCGTCGCTGGCGTGCGCGAACCGGTACACGGCATCGACCTGGGTGGTGGCGTCCTGGCCGGCGGGCGGCGGTTCCACTGGTGAAGGGGTTGGATCGGCTGGGTTTTCGGGAATGGCGGCCGGAGAAGAACCGGCGGGAACGGCGCCCAGCCGTTCCAGCGCCGGGCGAAGACCGCCGTATGCCA
>JAVBTC010000023.1:0-8882 GCA_031556405.1 Rhodocyclaceae bacterium | reverse complement strand
TTCGTTGTCGATGAAAAGAAAATCGCCTTCGACGCGGGTATCGATCGAATGTTCGAGCGGCACGGCAAGCTTCAGGGCCAGCATGCCGCCTCCCTTGGTGAGCAGATCCTGCGTCAGGTCGCCAACGCTTTGCCGTACCGGGCTTTGCGCGATGAACCTGAAAAACTCCATCGTCGGGCCGCGGACTTCGCCAGCCACGTTCAGTTCGGATTGATGGCTGTCGAGGTTGGGGATTTCGGCGCGTACTTTGCCCAGCGTCGTGCCGAGGATATTGCCGCGTTCGCCTTCGATCGTCATTTTGACGCCTTCGAAGGCCAGCTTAGCATCGAGATTTTCGATCGACGGCCAGCCGGGGGCGTAATCGATCCGGGCGCTGGTGATGCGCGAGGTGACGACGAACTTTCCGGAACCGTCGGAAAATGGAAAATGCGCCAGATCGCCACGCAATATCAGCCGGGTATCGTGCGCCGTGCCGGCGGTAATCCCCTGTTTCAGCCACTCGGTGGCCTGCGGGTTCACACTGCGCGGCATATAGCGCCAGACGGCGGTGCCGCTGGCGCGCGGCAGCGTGGCGGTGAGGTCGATCGTTCCCGCTCCGGATCCGTTGTAAACATAGCGCCCCTGGGCGCTGCCCTCGGCATCGGCGCCGGCGAAAGCGATGCGGGGCAATTCGACTTCCATGCCCGTTCCGTTCGCCGTCCATGTCACGAGGCCGTTGATCCGGTCGAAGCGCAGCGGGTCGGCGGTGAATACATTCGGCATCTCGATCCTGGCATGGGCCGAGCGGATATGGGCGCGGCCTTTTTTCTCATCGCAATCGACACTGCCGGAGAGGCCGGAGAATCCCGGAAAATTCCCCTGCGCGCGTGATCGTAATCCGAGATGCGCGAAGCCGGCGGAAAGCGCGTAATGCTCCACGGCCTCGGCGTTGCCGCTGAAGGCGGCGCGCAGTTCGTGGATTTGTCCGGTTGGAGCGTAATCGCGCAGCACGCCGCGCGTTTTTTCATCGAGCGGCAGATAGGCCGCCAACCCGCGGAGTGCCGCGAGATCGACGCGGCTGATCTCCGCAGTGCCGCGCCAACGGCGCAAGGAGTGCGCAGACTCGTCGGCGGGAGCTTCTTCCATCTGCGTTTTTGCTTCTGCTTCTACTTCTGCCTCCGCTTTCGTTTTCGGGAGCGCCCCGGAAGGGGAATAGGAAGGGGCATCCGTCGCGGCGGCGGAAGTGGTACGCAACATGGCGATGCGGCCTTGGGCCTCGGCACCGTGTTTTGGTTCATTGCCGCCGTCGCGCGCGGGAGGGGTGGGATTTTGGGGGGGGCGATCCGGGCGGCGGATTGTTTGGAACGTCGAGCGGCGCCCAGGCGATGGAAAAGTCGGTGGGGTCGATGCGCAATTTTTCCCTGGTTTCCAGGGAAAGGCCCTGGCCGCTCACGCGCTGTTCCGTTCCGTTCGCGGCAAAGCCGAGCCGGCCTTCGAGGTTTTTCAGGTCGATCCGCGGCAATGTCCGCGCCAGTTGCAGGCGCACATCGCGCAAGCGCAGGTCGGCAACGGCCTCGGTGAGCGTTCCGTCGCCGACGCCGATCCATGTGCGCACACCGCCGTATCCCTGGGGCAGCGTCACCGGGTAATCGACCCAGGCGCGCCAGGCCGACAGATCCGTGTAATCGAGTTGTGCGAACAAGGTTCCATGCCAGCCGGAAAGCGCGGTAAGATCCCGGCCGGCGAGGTCTCCGCGCAAATCGAGCCGTGTCGCCAGTTCGCGCGGCGGCAGTGCAGACAGGCCGAAGCGATGCTGAAAACCGCGGTTGTTGAGCGCGAAATTCACGTTGTCGAGAACCAGCGGCGGCGCGCCGCGCTGCAAATCTTCCCAGACGACGGTCGCGCCGCGGATGCGTATATGCCGTTGTTGCAGAATCCAGTTGGCGGCCTTGGAATCCCCGCCTTTTTCGTCGATGGGGATTCCGGCGACGAAAATGTGTCCGTCCGCTTCGCGCCGGATATGCAGCGCCGGCTCGTCGATGGACAACAGCGAAAGTATCGGCGCGCCATGCAACAGGGAACGCCATGAAAGCACCGCATCGATGCGGGAAAAGGCGAGCGCCGGCCGGCCCTCGCGGTCGTCGACCCTGACATCGAGCAGGATGAGATCGGGGGAGAGTCCGCGCCAGCTCGATTCGATACGGCCGATCGTCACCGGCAGGCCGAGCGTTTCGCCGAGTCGGGCGGAAATTTCGTCGCGGTGGCTGTCGATCGACGGCAGGATCGCGTAGCGCAATACCAGAATCGAGACGGCGAATACGAAATAAAGAATGAGCAGCGAAGTGCCGAGAAAGCGCAATACCCTGTTGCCGCCTTTACTGTTCGCAGCGGAGCACGCGGCGATCAACCGGCGCCATGACGGCATTCCGCCGCGGGGGGAAGGTGGGGGAGATTCCGGAAGAGGGCTGTTGGACGCCGGTACGTTCATCTACGAAAAACCGTCTGTTGTGAGGAAAGACGGAGGAAAGTAAGTAAGCGGGGAAAGAGGCGGAGGTACGAAGAGAAAATCTAATTGTAAAGGCTTTGTTACCCCATCCCTACTCATTTTGTATGCTTTTTGAAACAATGGTGCAAGCTATCTCATAATGGAGATCTGTCGCTTTTTTCCGGTACTACGAAATGGAGTGATGATAAAGTCATGAATCGTCACAGATACGAGGATGTGAAACGTGAAGCAGGATTGTTCCGGAAAAACTGAGGATTTTTGCTGAAATTGACGAAATGTCAGTGGATGCAAGGGGGAAACAACAAGAGGGGAACAGCATAGGGAAACAGCATGAGAGATGGAAGTACGAACCCGATTTTTTTACGGTAGTGTGGATTGCCAAAAAAAACCGGAGCATGAAAGCTCCGGCGGATCGAGGAGAAGCAGAAGAAAGGGCTATATTCTCTAATGGAATATTATTCTATGGACATGTCTCTCCAATAAACGCGGCGGGTCGGAAGCTTTGGTGCCGTTTGGGTCGCGCTTTTCAGTTTTTCCCAGACATAAGGTTCGCCTGCCTTGCAATCGAAACCTGCTTTTCTCAGGTCATCGCACTCGGCGGATGAGATCGGATCGGCGACGGAATGCACGGCCACCAATTCACCCTCTTCGTTGATCATGACCGCCGTTCCCGTAATGACGAGTGAACCGAGACTGGTACCAGCATCAATTTCTAACGTTTTATCCGTGTTTCCCAGCAGCCCTACAATGTTCTGATCCGGAATATCCACCAGCGGCACGATCAATGACGAACCCTTGCCACGCTGGTCGCAGGCATCGGTCGAAGGCGCGTTGGTACCCAGCACCACCGCAACGGGGGTCGCCCTGAATTGGACGTTGACCCGTTCGTAGATGGGATTGCTCGCAGTCAGATCGAAATAAAAACCCTTGTAGTTCTCCGGCGGTGCTTTCGCAAGCTTGAATTTCCGGGTTTCGCCAACGTCACCCGGCGCCGAAATTGTGTACTTGGACAGTACTGAGCGCAGGTCATCCAACGTCGCGCCGCCTTCCAGGTTATTACCGCTGGCGTCTTTCTGGAACGGATCCTTGAACACATAGAACGATTGCGTTTGCTTCGCTGCCTTGTTCTGGCTTGGCGTGTTGTCCGGATTTTCCGGGCGGTCGGTCGTATCCAGGTAACGGCCGGTACCGACCATGATGAAAAGGCGCCGATTGCCTTTCTGGTCCGTTCCTTCAGAGATGATCGGCGACGTGGTGACTGGCTGCGGGCCGGACAGTTCGCCGTCGTCAACTTCGAGTACCGCGACTTTTTCTGCTTCCCAGTCCTCGGTGTTGGTACTCGTAAGGTCGAAACGCCAGAGGTTGCCGAGTTGATCGCCACCGTAGACAACGGTACCGGAGTGGTCGATCGCCTGATTTTTCATATGCACGGCGATGTGCGCCATACCCGCGGGGGTGCCGGAACTGCCGGCTTTGGTGTCGCTGGCACCGGCGACGATTTCCTTGATCAGTTCGCCGGTTTTCGCGTCGAGCACGAAGAGGCGTGCTTTTCCGTCGCCGCCGGTTTCCGAACCATTGTTGAAACCGGAAGGCACGTAAGCGACCCACTTCGTATTACCCCCAATGTTGACCTTGCCCATGTGGATCTGGCTGAAAACGTACCCCATATTCTTGGCGTATTCTGGAACGGTGCCGTCGCTCAGGCGGGCAGGGAATTCCCAAAGTACTTTGTCGACGGCACTGACGTTGTCTTCGGGCGGGCCGGAGCTATCGGCAATCGTTTCGCTGTTTGCCTGTGGGTCGGTGACATCAAGCGCGAAGACACCGCGTCCACCCTTGCCGAGTGTGCCGGTGAGAATCGTGCGCCACTTGGTGGTGCTTGAACCGTTACTGAAATTGACGTCGGTGACGAACAGTGGACCGTTGACGAAGAAACGGTGCTGATAGCCGAACGGCAGTGCCGAATCGCGCAGAAAATTGCTAGGTCTGGTACTGCCGGGCTGCCTTGGGCAAGCCGATTCATTGTCGGCGAGCAGGCAATCCCAGCCGAAACTGGGAACATAGGCCCACGATTCCGCGCCGGTTGCCGCATCGAACGCATGAACCATGCCGTCGTTGGCGCCAACAAAGACTGTCTTTTCCTTCGATTCCTGGGCGGTACGGAATTCTTCGTGGCCGGGGTCCTCGTATTTAGTCCCCGGGAGATTCAGGATTGCTCCGGAATCAACGATATCGCCCAATACCGTGCCTTTGTCCGTGTCACCTTTGCCGCGGTCGCGCTCACGGTAGTTGGCATCATCCAGGCCTTCGTTGGTGCGGCTTCCGCGCAGATATGCTATGACGTTGGCTCCGTCGTTTCCAGCGGCATTCAGATGAAATCTATTTTCCAAATTGGAACCGTCGGCCAATGACTGCCCCGCTTTGAAAGAGATGCCGCCAGCTCCGAGGCGACCTTTCCAGGTGACGATAAGCCGGTTATTGGCTACCGGTTCGCCCAGTTGCCTGTCTGCGGATGGGGTCCACTTCGGGTCGTCGAAGTTTGGCCCGCCTGTCAGCGGATTGATACTGAATGCTCGCAGTTGCCCGGACCAGTTGGCGGCGTCATAACCGGTAAGGTAAACAACATCCCCGCTCTGCAACGGTCTGTCCGGGTTGTTGGTAACGGCTACCGGAGCAGAGGTGCTGCGGCCGACGGCGTCGTTCAATGCCGCCAGGATCGCGCGGGTCAGTTCCTGCGGATTGCTGGCATTGATGAAACCGCCGTGACTGTTGATGCCGGCATGCGCCAGATCGTCGACGCGTTTTATGTCGGATGATACGTCAATCGCGTCCGGCCATGTGATCTTGGGCGCCTCGCCGCGGGTTTCGGGATCCTGGTTCATCCATTCAAAAATCTTATTGACCTTCGCAGTAGTGACGTTATCGCCATCAGGATCTTCCTTACCTTCACCGGTCAAGGGCATGTTCATGGATACGGTGTAGTTCACCAAGTGTTGCCAATTCGCCGGATCCTTGACCGAAGTCGGGACGTTGTTCGCATAACTGTCCATGAGATCGTTGGCGTAATATTCATAGGCGACGTCGGCGAGGGTCGACGAAAAACTGTCCTGATACGGGGCGCCGGCGGAACCGTCGGCATTCTTGATGGTGGAAAAATCATCGTTCCATCCGCCGTCGGTTATCAGGATATTGTAATTGGCGCGGCAGCTGCGGGTCGGCGAGGAAGCACTCGCTGGGTCGTCGCGATACGGCTCGTCAGTCTTGAAGTATTCACCCAATTGGTATAATGCTTTGCGCGTCGGTGTGCCGTAGTAGGGCGGAGTCTGGTTATATATTTGCTCGGCGAAAAACTTGTAGCGGGGAGAATCCTCGCCCAGGTGGCCGGAACTGTCATATGGACTGATCGTCAGGATACGGTAGCGGTCCAGATTATTTTTGATGGTTCTACCTGTGGCGGCATTGGTGCTATTTTTCGAGTTATGCGTCGAAAAATTCGCGAATCCTATCCGTGCATTTCCTTTTTGCCGGCCGATTGCCTCGCCGATCGCCGCGCGTGCCGCCAGATAGCGGTTGCGGTGATATTGCCAGTAATTGGAAATATTCTTCCGTTCCTGTTCCGCCGTACATCCGGTGGGAGAGCAATCGGTACGTCCGCTGGGCGGTGTGCCGGTGGGGCGGTTGGTAATGAGGTTGTCTATTTTTGCCTTTGCGTTGTCCCTGCTACCACTGTCACCGTTCCCGGCACTGCCTTCACGAAGCGCATCCGTTCCTGATCCCGTGGTCGATCGCAGTCCTCGAACGGAACAACCGGCTTGGATGTAATCGGGAGTACTTCCGGTATTGGACACATATTTTTTCGCCCAGACAACGCTGGAGTCGGCATTGGCTTTTATGGTATCGACCTCATTGGCACTGGGCGTGGAAGGATTTGCCGCATAGGCTAAAAAATCCATCCCGGAACAAACGCCCGGCGACACATCCATATCTACTTCCTCGAAACGGACCGGGCCGCGCGGAGGCGGTGTGATCCCGTCGACCAGCCAGGGGCGGTAACGCACGGTATTGTTATAGCCTTTCGTATACTTGCGGCTGACTTCGCCCATGATCCCCTGCATTGAACCGCTCTTGTCCAGAGTAATGTAGACATTGGGTTGTACCGTTTTCAGGACTGCCAGCGGCATGTCGGCGATTTGCGTTTCGGCGGCCTGAACGCCATGCGACAGGCCGCCGCAGGCCAGCAACAGCGACCACGCGAGGGGGCGCAAGCGGAAGGTATGGTCGGAGCGGCGTTTCCGGCGGGCTTGTTGTGCGGACATGATGTCCTCCATTCAAAAGTTCGTTGTTGGAAATATTCTTCAGATCAATACCAGTGCCTGCGCAAAATGGACGGTAGCGCGCGGCCCGATGATCTGGACGCTGATCCGGAAATAGGTTTGCGGTACGGTAACTTCCGTTTCATCGTCGTTGATAACCGCGCTGTATTTGGATTCACCGGCTTTTTGTGTGTCCCACTCCTTGCCGCCGACGGAAGGAGGCATTGTTTCGACCGTTCGGCAGAATTTGCGGACCGCGGACGGATTTTTGGGCGGGACCACGCTGTCGGTGTTGCCACCATTCGGATTCCAGGCGATGCTGTTGGCCGAGGCGACGGCGCATTGGCGATCGACGATATAGCGGATGCTGTACCCCTTGGGAATGCGCTCGTCGTTGGATGAGGTGAGCGCCTCGAATTTCGAGTCGCTGAACCAGTCGATCATTGCTGCCGGTGTCGACGTTCCCCCGATGTTTTGCACCGGAATACAGACGGGTATCCCCGCTGGGACGACGGCTTTGTTTTCGTCCCAGGAAATATCACCGCCGCGGCACGCTGATGGGATGGCAGTGTTCCCCGCACCGGCACGCGCATCGCGGGCGTAAAGTTCGCGTGGAAAATACCAGCAGTTGTTGTCGGCATTGCCTGGGGTGCATTTTTCGCCGGTGACTTTATGGCTGCCATTGATACCGGTGGCACGCCAGCCATTTTCCAGTCCTGCGGCGGAAACAGCACCATTGGCGACGCTGTCTACCGCCATTTCGAAAGCGATCGCCGCGACACGCTCGACCGATTGGCGCATCGCGATATTGCCGGCTACCTGGTTGGCGGTACTGGTGCTGCGCACGAGAAAGGCGGCGGCGATGCTCATTGCCACGAGACCGATCAGCGCGATGACGAGGACGACGCCGCGCACGCGTGCCGGAATGGGAATGGGACGATACCGGGCATGTGAAAAATTTCCGGTCCCACGGCCGGTCCGGATCGCGGTCAAGGTTTGGGTACGACGTTCCATATGGCACTCCGTAAGGGAACGGTGGATTGAAGGGTGTAATAGCGATAATCACTGGCTTCGTCGGGAACGGTGTAAACCGGGTCTGTACCCGGGCAAGTGATGCTGCTCGTGTCGCAATTCCAGTTCCAGAGCGTGATTTTTTCGCTGGATTTGTAGCTTTTATCGTGCTGCGGAGAGCGGACGACGATGCCGAAACGGATGGCGATCAGGCGTTGCGCGGTAAGGCCATTTTCATTGTTCTTGATGCCGGTACATATCCAGCCGGAGGTCCCGAGAGAGCAATTTTCTTCGCCATCGTCGCCGCCCGTCGCCGCCAGCCATTTAGTGACTTGTCCGGTGGGAGGATCTTGATCGTCGAAACCGTAAAAGGCTTTGAGATAGACCACATGCGGCGCCTCGAAATTTTTGTTTTCCGTTGTCGGGTAATTTTTCTCGTCGAACGCGCGCTTCTCGCGTATGAGCCCTGTCATGCCGTCGATGGTTTTTACCTGCATGCGCTCGATCTCGAGCATGCCAAGTCCCTGGATCCAATGTGCGGAAGGCTTGCCTGCATCCGTGCCGGAGGGAGGTTCGGAGCCGACATCGCTACCCAGATTGCCTAGAAGGGCGGCAGGAATAGGGCTGTGTTTGATCAGAAAAAATCCCTCTTCGTTGCCTCCCGCGACGCCTGGAGCAATGCCGTCTTTTGGAATTGTGACCAGGGCGCCATGACGAGGTTCTGTGTCGCCGAAAGCATCGTTTTTGGTTACAAGGAGCCAGCTTTTTCGGCTATCTGTGGAATCTCCGCCGCTTTCGATTCCCTGAAAGGAGCGTACGAGAAAAGGATCGTTGACATTCCCGACTTTTTTCCACAATGGTAAGCCGCCGTTGCCGAAAACACCGCTTTGTGTGACGACTTCAATCCGGTCACCGGCCGATTCGTTGTCAAATATCCGTACCGGGAGAATCGGTAGAAATACGGAGTTGGTGTCAGAGACCCAGATTTCGTCCGATTCGTTAGTGACGCTGGGACGGGCACGTACCGCGAGCAGGCTTCCTCCAGCCTCCGAGAGGCTGCGCGTCAGCATGTA
>JAVBTC010000104.1:0-35741 GCA_031556405.1 Rhodocyclaceae bacterium | reverse complement strand
GGGGTTTTAATAGCTCGATGGTCATCGAATGAAGGGATCTACTGCAAAAAACACTCTACCATTCATGGGCTGCGATCCATGGCTATTTCAGGTGTTCTTGGCTGGTGGAGTCCATGGGGCATTTTTATTACTCCAGTATATCTTTTCCGGAATCTCAGGTCGCTCTGGCTGCATTCCAATGTTCCCAAGTTGCTGGTCTGTGTCTTGGGAGCGATAGCTTTCGTGCCAGTTTTGTTTTTAATAAAATTAATCATGGCTAAGGAAATGTCCTGATAGTCTGTCTTTTACAATGTGAAGGTTTCACTTTGCCTTTTGATTAAGTGCTTTGACACACATTGGGTCAATGCCGATCAATTGGTTTTACCTCCAGCAGTCATTCTACGAACAATTTCGTTCTTCATCTCAAGTGCTCCATTTTTTTGGCTGGGAGTTAATTTAGTGTCGCAAAAATCAGTATTTTTTTTGTATTCTGAGACATAAGCCCACGCACACCCTGTAACGATATCTTTAGGTACACCTTTGCCATTTATATACGATGCACTTAAATTAATTTGAGCCGCATTAACCCCTTTTCTTGCAGCTTTTGAATACAATTCAAAAGCCTTCGTATGGTCTTGAGGAACGCCTTGACCTCCGTCATACAATGTGCCCAAATTATGTTGCGCCTCGCCAGATCCTTGATTTGCCGCCTTCGTTAACCATTCAATAGCCTTTTTGTAATCCTTCGGAACGCCTTTACCGTCCGAATACATCACGCCCAAATTGGATTGAGCATCGGCAAATCCTTGGTTTGCAGCTTTTGTACACCATTCAATGGCTTTCTTATAATCTTGAGGTACTCCGAGACCTTTTTCATACATAAAACCCAAGTCGGATTGAGCAAAGTCAAGCCCCTGATTTGCAGCTTTTGTATACCACTCAACGGCTTTTTTATCATCTTGTAGGACGCCTCGGCCTTTTCTATATAGTTTGCCTAAGTTGTATTGTGCCTCGCTGTATCCTTTATTTGCAGCTTTTGTGTACCATTCAAAGGATTTTTTATAATCTTGGGGTACGCCCTGGCCATATTCATACATCACCCCCAAGTTATATTGAGCCACATCAAACTCCTGATTTGCACTCTTCGCAAACCATTCAAAAGCTTTCTTATAGTCTTGAGCTACACCTCGACCGTGGTAATACATTCTACCAATATTATTTTGAAAATCACTGCTCCCTTGATTTGCGGCCTTTAAATACCATTCAAAGGCTTTTTTATAATCTTGAGGCACACCTTGACCATCTTCATACAAAACACCCAATTTGAACTGAGCGTCCGCATCCCCCGCCTTCGCTTTATTTAGGAGTTCAGAGGCATTTTGTGCGAAAGCGGGTAACACAAACAATGCCGCCAACACAGTGACAATTAGTTGTTTTACAGTTTTCATTGCACGATCCCCATTAATGAATTTGTCCTGGCTCTAAAGCCTATGCAGAATGTCGCCGGAAAGAGAAGAATTGTCGTTTTTTTGGCTATTCTACACGTCGGCAAACAATTCTTTCGCCCTGGCAAGCGCCTGTTCTACCGCCCCTTGCGGCGCTGTTTCGTCGCCTTCGCAAAGCATATACGTCGCATCCTCCAAAAAACAGAAACAAATCGCATCCCACAGATCGGGTGACGGAATCCCCATCCGGCGCATTTCATCCTTGCGTTCGATCACATAGCGCGCCTTCTCGTCGAAATGGAACGGCACCCGGCTCATCTGGTCGAGCAATTCCCGCTCCCAAGGCCCCGGCGCAATCCCCAGCCGTCCCTCTTTTGCGGCACGCGAGGCGTGAACCATCGCCTGAGCGCGGAGATTGAAGAACCGTTCCTGATGGCGTTTCTTGAAACATGGTTTTCCCCACTTCACCCGCTTTACTTCCGGCAGACCAAGCGTTTCCAATGTCTGACAGACCGCGATGCCCATGCCCCCGGCGTCCACCAGCGTAGTGACGTTCTCCAGTCCGCTCGCCGTCTGAAACACTTCCACGGAGAAATCCTGCAAATTTCTTGTGTTCGTATAGGTGGGGATCGACACCACCTGCACCCGGCGCGCGTCCGGCCCGAAATCCCCGTAGCCGCTCACCTGGGCGACGACGGAAACGGATTTGTCGCGGTACTCCCCGGCGCCCACGTCGTTCGAGAGCAGGATTCCATGAGGGTCGCCGGGAAGAATGACACGGCGCCCGATACAGGCTTGCGCGGCTTTCCGGCCCAACAGATGATCGTCGCGGGCCTCGGGGAATTCACCGCGCACCTTGATCGTGTATTCCTCGTCGGTGTATTCCTGTTTCTTTTCCGCGATGAAGGCATTCGAGACCAGCGGCGAATCGGTGGAATCCATGTGGATCGAATTCCATACGCCGCCGTTGTGCCGGGAAAGCTTGTGGTGGGTGTCGTAAAAGAAGCCGGATGGGCGGGTCGGCTGCGAGAGCAGCAACATGCGGTTGCGCGCGTCCGTCAGCGCTCCGGTCATTACGGTGTAGTTCGCGTCCGGAATCCCCGACGCCTCGTCGGCGATGATGAGATACCAGTCGCGGTGCATCCCGGCCAGATTCTCGGGATTGCCGCGCGGCGCGGTCTTCGCAAAGATGAACCAGGTTTGCTTGAAGCCTTTGACGAAGACCCGTTCCGATTCGAAGGCGACGTACTCCGCGATCCACGATTGCCCGCCCTTGCTGCGGATCAGGTCGAGGACATCGGCCATTTCCTTCCAGGAGATGTTCCGTACCTGTTCGATCTTCGGCGCGGTAATCATCGTATTGCTTTTGGGGTAACAGAGCAGATGCCAGAGAGCGATGACGGCGATGCAGCGGGATTTGCCGGAACCGTGCCCGCTGCGCACGGAAGTCCGGCTCCCCGCCGGTGCAACCGAATCCAGCAATTCGACCTGCTGCCCGGTAGGCACCATGCCGACGACTTCGACCGCGAACCTGAACAGGTCGAAAGCGTAGCGGCGGGAGAAAGAGAGATAACGCGGATCGTCAGGAATCCGCATCGATCAGGCTGCTTCTCTCTTTCCGCACCCGTTCCTGCATCGCCTGGGACTGTTTTACCGCCAGGGCGAACATGGCGTCGAGTTCGTCCAGCGTTGCCACCCCGCTGGAAGTGTCTTCGGCGATGGCGTCCAGCCCCCAGGCCCGGCGTTCCCCATCCTGGCGAATCTTGATGGCTTCCGCCGAGGTTTTGGCGACCCGCGCGACTATGATTCCCGTATCGCCCATCATCGCGTCCAGCGTAAACAGGTCGCGGTGACGATCCCATTCCGCGCGGTGCCGTTCGATTACCCCGGCGCGCAATTCAACTGCCTTGGAACCCGGCGTCAATTCTGGCGAAAAACCACTTTGGCCATTAACCGCGCCATTAACTTTCTCATCCGCTTGTACTTGTGCGCGTTCGACGATGCTTTTCATGACCGATTTTTTCGACCACCCTTCGTTGCGCACGCGCTTCAATACCGCCACGGTGGAGACGCGCAATCCCATTTCCGCGACGATCCAGGTATATCCATCGCGTGGGTCGGATTCCCATTTCATCCGCACCGCCGCCCAGTCCGCCGGCGTCATTCTGCGCTTTTCCGCCGTCGCTACGTTTTTTCTTGCCATGGGGGTTTTTTCCTCTCGAAAAGGTAAAGTTAGGCAACGCAACTTTGACCCGGCCCCGTCGTTAACTTTATGGCCGGTCTTTATGCGGGAAGCCCGGTGCTGTCGGGCTTCCCGCGATTAACCCGGTACTCCGTCACAGGGCGAGACTGAGCTGATTCGTGTCGTTGGCGACAATGGCGCACTCGATGCGGAAACGCTGCATCTTCGCCCGCGCGTTGCCTGCCGCGTCGGCGATGCGTTCAATCGAGAACATGAGACGGCTCCCGGCGCGCATGTCCTCGAACTGCGGATTGAATTCGATGAAACGGGTCATCGCCGGGACGACTTCCTCCGAGGCGGACACCATCTGCGAGACGGCTTCCTCGACCGCCGTGATCTTGTTGTTCAGCCGGCGCAGGGTTTCCACATCGCGCGCCCGCGCCTTTTCCCAGGTATCGAAAAGCCACGAGGAGACTTCCCGCTCCTGCGTCATCCTGGGGCTGGTTTCCCAGTCGTCGGACAGGCCGAACAGGTAATCGAGGGAGACTTCGTAGACCTTGGCCGCGCGCATCAGCAGCCATAGCGGGACGGACTGGGTGTCGCTCGCCTTTTCGACTTTGGAGAGTTTTGAGGGATTGGCGTACCCCAGGCGCTTTGCCGCCAGGGTCTGCGACAGGTTGCAGAGTTCCCGCGCCGCTTTCATGCGCACGCCGATGGAGCGAACCATCGCGGCCTGTTCGAACCGTTGTTCCTGGAATCGTTTGCTCATCGAATCTCCTTGGAGGTTTTACGCACTTCCCGTTGTTCCAGCCATTCTTTACGCCGCACGGCGACACCCTCCGGCGCGGCATCCCAGCGGCGGCATTCGCGGGGAAAGATTGCCGATTGGAACTCGAAGTTGTTGCGCTTGCTGGTGCATAACCCAAAACCGTGTTTCGCCATGTCCCGGTTCCCTCTCAGAAAAAAATGTTCGCAGTCGAGGCAATGGACAAGGGTACGTTCATCGGGAACCGTGCGATTCCCCGTTTTTCCGGTTTCGGAAAACTCGTCAGGCAACATCGCGTCTCCTTTCGATCCTGAGCAAAGCGGCGGCGGCGGGGCCGTCGGCGCGCTGGATGGGAATCAGCGTTTTGTCGCTGCCGCCGCGCAGTACCGCCTTTGCCTGGGTTTCGTTCCCGATCAGCGCCGGTTTCCGGATGGGCAGGCGGTTCCGGGCGTTCTCGGATTCGGCAATCCCCACCATCACGCGCAGGTACTCCGGCGTCTCCCCGCGCAGCGTGAAGGTGCGGTAGCGGTTTTCGAACTCACGGGCGACATACGGCCATTCCGTTTCGGCCTTGCGTCCGAGGGAAATCCAGCCGCCCATGTCGTGCAAAACCCGGTGGATCAGGGGATCGTCGAACACGACGCTTTCATAGGGGCCGACACAGCGCAAGGCCCGGTCAACCTTGGCCCAGGCCAAAAGCGCGCGATCCTGGGTGCCGCCGGAGATGATGCGCACGACATCCGCCGGCTTGGGCGGATACTGCCCGAAGTCGGGATGGGTCACGTAGCGGTTGAAGGCATCGATCACCGCCGGCAGGTCGTAGGGGGACAATGCCCGCCACCAGAGATCGAGCGCGAAGCGGCTCACGTCCCGGTGGTAGAACGACATCACGCCGATGATTCCTTCATGGAAGGCTTCATAGTCCTCGGGGTTCATGCGGCCCCCGTTCTCAGTTCGGGCGGTTTCCAGCCGGCGGTGGCGGAACGGTTCGCCTGTTCCAGCCGTTCCTGGCGGTTCGGCATCTGGCCGCGATGAATCCGAAGTCCCGCCGCTTCCTCGCGCCGTCGCCGCACGGTGCCGATGAGGTAGGCGAACCCCTTGCCCCGCGCCCTGGCTTCGCGGGCGGCGCCGATAAACTCGGTTTCGTCCGCGCCCGCCGCGATCAGTTCGAGCAGCACGGCATGGCCGGGGTTGGGGTCGGCAATCCCCGCCTCCCTGAGCTTGCGGCACAGCAGGCCCGGTGAAAGCGGTGGCGGGTTCGGCGGGACACTCGGCGGAAAACCCGGCGGAGCATTCGGCGGGTCGCCACACGCGCTGCCACCGGTCGCCGGTCCACCACCGGTTACGTCTACCGGTGCGGGTGTAAACCCCTTTACTGGTGTCTGGTGATTGGTGTCTGGTGTGTGGTGAGCTTTTTTCCGGGTTTCCGGAATGGAACCCGGAGAAAACCCGGTGGGTTTACCCCTTTCGTTGTTTTGATTGATTTTTTTCTGTTTATCCACAGGGTCGCCGTAATCTTTTTGTTGCGGCGCAGCGGAAGCGTTTTTGTGCAAAAATTTTTCCGCACCGGCACTCTTTTTCGGATTTTTTTCGTCTCCGGCAAACCCGCCGGGGTTGTCCTGGCGATCAAAACCGGTTTGGAAATGGGGGTTTTTCGGCGGTCGTCCACCCAGAAGACCATTGGCGCGCGCCCTCGCCATCCTGACGGCGGCTTTGGCGATCTCTTCTTCCGCCCGTGGGTTGATCCACGTTTCCCCGTCGAGGATGAAAAATTCCTCCAGCACCGTGTCGACGGCGATCTTTTCTTCCCGAGTGCGCGCCCGCACGACGCGGTATGCCTGATTTGCCGGAATCCCTTTCTCGGTGATGTAGTACCGATCCAGCAGCAGTCCATACACGCCATGTTCCAGAATCGACAGATGCGCGGTGTCCTTGGCGTAGTCGCCAAGATGGTGTTCGTAGTAATTCATGTTCGCTCCCTTGGTGAATTCAGTACGAACGTTTTTCAGCTACCGGATGGTGGCGTTCGAATAGCTCCTTGATGTCTCCCTGAAAGCCGATCAGGTTGCACCAATGCTCCGCGCCGCCGCCGGTGAAGAACCGGCGCGCTTCTCTTTTCCGGCGCGGGCCGGCTTCGGGCAATCCGCCCGCGTCCTGCCATGCCTGTTCGAGCACGGCGATGATTAGTTGCCCTTCCGGAATCTCCGACCGGTCGGAATGCCGGGAGAGGTAACGGCCCAGTTGCCGATGATCTGCGAAACGCGGAGGCATCTTTTGATCGTTTTTGAAATCTTGTTTGGATTGATTGATGGCGGTCGCACCGCCGGGAAATTTTGATGAATGCCCAATAAAAACCGGACGCGACGCTTTCGGCGCCGGCCCGGTTGTTTTTGATTGTTCCATTGGTTGCTTGTCTCCAAATACGGTTCAATATCTGCATTGCTGTGTCAAGCCGCACAAGAGCACCGTATTGATGCTCCTACGCTCGGCAGGCAACTACCTTGAATCGCACTACGCATTCATCGTATGGAAGATCGGTCTCCTTATTAAGAAATACTTTTTATTGCAATGCCTCGCCGTCCCTGTGTTCGACGGGCAATGACCCTGAATCGCGCTACGCGCACTCATTGACCGGAAAATTACGCTCCTTCCGTGAAGTCCATAAGAACGACGCGGGGATAAAACTTCGCTTTCTCGCTATTCCGCATCGGGTGTATGAATGATCCGAAAAAAGCATTCATTTTTGTGTAACAAATGAAGGTGAATAAGTAGGTTTGGTGAAGCGAATGTGAAGGTTTTTTTGCCGACGGTTACATAAGGCATGGGGGAATATTTCCGGGCGATACATTCCGTCTAGTGCCTGCTGAATCCGGAAAAACCGGCAAAAGCCGGTAAGTGCCGCCTTCGAGAATGAACGAACCGATCAACGGTTTTCATTCAGGAGGATATGCGCACCATGCGGCCTTTCGTTTCCCCCTCAACTCGTTTTTACCGTGCGCCGGAATCGGAGCGCGCGATGAATTCTTTTGTGCCGGATTGGACTACCTGGGTAACTTTCAGGGAGGGGGCATGAGCGAATTCAACATTGTCAGCATTTCCGGTGGAAAAGACAGCACGGCTTTGCTTCTACTGGCAATTGAGCGCCAGCCGGACAATCTCAAGGTCGTGTTTGCCGACACGGGCAATGAACATTCGATCACTTACGACTATGTGCGTTACCTGGAGCAAGCGACGGGTGTGCCGATTCAATGGGTGCGCGCGGATTTCACACGGCGGATCAATGGAAAGCGTGAATTCGTAGAAGCGGAATGGCCGAAACAGGGCATAGCGCAAGAATCCATTCACCGCGTTGGCAAGGCACTGGTTCCGAGCGGCAATCCCTATCTTGATCTTTGTGTTTGGAAAGGCCGCTTTCCAAGCGCCGGGGCCGCATTCTGTAGCGAGGAATTGAAACGAAAGCCAATTTTTACACAGGTACATCAACCTTTGCTCGATGCGGGGAACGATGTCATTAGCTGGCAAGGGGTGCGCCGAGACGAATCCTTAAAACGTTCCCTGCTCTCTGAAAACGAACTGAAATCGGTTCATGAGAACGGCGCGGAGCATTGGATTTACCGCCCGATCATCGATTGGACAGCGGCGGATTGTTTTGCGATGCACCGCAGACATGGGATTAAACACAACCCGTTGTACGAGCAAGGAATGGGGCGCGTCGGCTGCATGCCTTGTATTCATGCGCGTAAAGATGAATTGCTCGAAATCGGCAATCGATTCCCGGAAGAGGTTGATCGTATCCGCCAATGGGAAGGCGCCGTCAAACAGGCCAGCAAGTACGAAAACTCAACTTTTTTCGCTGTCGACAAAATTCCGGGGGCGCATCAAAAAGATATGAGTCTGCCGGTGCCGGGAATAGACCGCGTTATCGAATGGAGCAAAACCGCACGCGGCGGAAAGGAAATCGATCCGGAACGAATGAAAACCCCGGTGTGTTCGTCTCTCTATGGCTTGTGTGAATAGGAGAGTGACATGAGTAAAAAAATCCCCTTCTCCGGCTTCCTGCAATTCAGGCATTCCCAGGCTGCGATTCGGTTGATGAAACCGTTCCAACAAAGCCCCGATTATGCAAAAATGATTCCGGGGCGAATCGACGGCATCACTCGGGAAGGCAGTCCACGACAGAAGCATCCATTTCCGAGCGGTGTTTCTCCTTTCGCTTCCATCACGCACTAAACCATGCCTATGCGATACCTCACGATTACCAAATTCTCCGAACTGTCGGGGTACTCGCCGGACGCCATCCGCACGAAGATCAAGCGCGGCGTCTGGAGAGAGGGAACGGAATGGCGCAAGGCGCCCGATGGACACATTTTGATTGACCAGAAAGGATACGAGCAATGGGTAGAGACTTCGACGGCGTTCGCGCCGCTTCAGCAAAAACCATCGAAATCGATTTCTACTATGCCGGGGCGCGGTGCCGGGAAAGGATCAAGCTTGTCCCCTCCCCCGCTAATCTGAAACGTGCAGCACAGCACCGGGCGTCGATTCTCGATGCGATTGTGCGTGGAGAGTTCGATTATTTGACGACGTTTCCAAATAGCAAAACGGCAAAGAAATTTGCAAAACAGCCAGGAGAGGTAATTACGTTAGCTTCTTATCTCGATTCATGGCTAAAAAGAAGAGAACGAGAATGGAAGGCATCAACATTTCACGATTACACCAAAATCGTGAATGGCATTCTAATTCCGCATTTTGGGAAAATTCCTCTGACAGATATTACTCGCGGCATGATTCGAAAATTCATCGCCGACTACGACGCGGGTAATAAGCGTATAGGAAATATCCTTTCCATTCTCCGTTCATCGCTCACGGAAGCCGCAGAGGATGAGTTAATCGATAGCAATCCAATCGCAGGGTGGACGTATCGACGAAAAGAAGGGCCTAAAGAGACAGATGATATTGATCCTTTTACCGCCGAAGAGCAGGAGCTTATTTTGTCCGTACTCACTGGGCAGAATCGGAATATGGTTCAGTTTGCTTTCTGGACGGGCGTGCGCACTTCGGAATTGGTGGCGCTGGAATGGGGAGATATTGATTGGAACCGGAGCGTGGTGCGTATTCGCCGTGCAAAGACACAAGCGGCCAATCTTGCAGAAACAACAAAAACAATTAGTGGATTGCGGGAAATTAAGCTGTTGCAACCAGCAATTGATGCGTTGGTCGCACAAAAACAACACACCCTTCTTGTTGGCAAGGAGATTTTTCAGAATCCGCGCACTTTGAAACCCTGGACTGGCGACCGCCCAATCCGGCGGAGGCTATGGATTCCTGCGTTGAAAAAGGCCGGAGTTGCCTATCGTCGTCCGTATCAGACACGACACACTTACGCCTCGATGATGCTCTCTGCCGGCGAGAACCCCATGTGGGTCGCTCAACAAATGGGCCACAGGGATTGGGGAATGATTCGAAAAATTTACGGAAGATTCATGCCGGAAACGACTCCGGACGCTGGTGGATTGGCTGTCCGCGCTTTCGCCAACTGCACTTCCACAAATAAAAAGGTCAGCTTAAAAAGCTGACCAGAATGTTGACCAAACGAGACCAATCCAGACCAATTTTTGGTCAGTTTTCGATCCTTAAATCTTTCTAAATTGTTGATTTATAAGGAAATCAATGGTCGGGGCGGCGGGATTCGAACTCGCGACCCCTTGCACCCCATGCAAGTGCGCTACCAGGCTGCGCCACGCCCCGACGAAGGGCGGATTATAGCGAAAAGGCCGGCCCGACTCAAATGGAAAGTAATGAAATAATATTTTTCAGTTCAGCACGTAGATGAGCGGCGGAAACCGGTACCGCCACCGCCGTGGTCGCCGCTATCGCACGCGCTCCGGCAATTGCACTGTTTTCAGCCGCCGTGGATAAGGCTGCGGACGCAACGACGGCGGGAGATTTTTCTGAAGTCTCGAAGGAATCGGGCAAACCGTCATGCATCAGGCGGTTACGCGCGCCGCTGATGGTAAACCCCTGTCCGTAAAGCAGTTCGCGGATACGGCGCACCAGAAGTACTTCGTGATGTTGGTAATAACGCCGGTTGCCACGGCGCTTTACCGGTTTCAACTGGCTGAATTCTTGTTCCCAGTAGCGCAATACATGCGGCTTGACGCCGCATAACTCGCTGACTTCACCGATCGTGAAATAACGCTTGGCGGGAATCGGAGGCAACTCTTCCTTGGCGATGTGCTTAGGATTCTGGTCCATGGTAGGAATGTTCCACCTCGGCCTTCAGTTTCTGGCTGGCATGAAAGGTCACGACACGGCGCGCCGTGATCGGGATCGCTTCTCCTGTTTTCGGATTGCGCCCGGGACGCTGCGGTTTGTCGCGCAACTGGAAATTGCCGAACCCTGAAAGTTTAACGCTTTCCCCACGTTCCAGCGCATTGCGCACTTCCTCGAAAAACGCTTCGACCATATCTTTGGCTTCGCGTTTGTTGAACCCCACATTTTCGAATAAAAGCTCAGCGAGTTCAGCTTTGGTCAGAGCCATTCTTGTCCCCACCGTTCTGATCAGGTGCGCAAACGCGCCGCAAACTTCGTTTCCAGACAGCGCACCAGATTATTTATTAAATCAGCGACTTCCGCGTCCTGCAAAGTACGTTGAGTATCTTGCATAACTATACGAATTGCAACACTTTTTTTCCTGGCGGCGATTCCCTGGCCGGTATACAGGTCGAAAAGACGGATATCCCGTACCCAAGGCGGACAACCATCTTTGAGCGCCTCCGAAAGGTTCCGCCATTCGAGATTCTGATCGATTTCGAAAGCCAGATCGCGGATCACCAGAGGGAAGCGGGAAATTTCGGCATGAACCGGTACTTCGCTGCGTGTCAGCGCGGAAAGATTGAGTTCGAATAAAATTGGCGGTGTCGGCAGTTCGTACTTTTGCACCCATTGAGGATGCAATTCGCCGAGAATGCCGATTTTTTCACCACGCAACGCCAAAGATGCGGCACGCCCCGGATGCAGCGCCGGGTGTTCGGTTTTCTCACTTTGCAAAATGAAGGGCGCGCACAAACTTTCGAGATCGCCCTTGACATCGAAAAAGTCGACCCGGCGCGCACCATAACCCCATTGTTCCGGCAATGCCTCTCCATAGGCGATTCCGGCCAGACGCCAGGGCTGGGCAATGCCGGAGAAAATATCCGCTGTCTCCGTGCCGGAATCGACGGACGGGGTTTCACGCAGAAAACAGCGACCAGTCTCGAAAAGACGCACACGGCTCTGCTGGCGGTTCAGGTTGGAAGCAAGGTTGGCGACCAGCCCTCCGATGAGCGTCGAACGCATTACATTCATCTGGCTGGCAATCGGGTTGGCAAGTTCGAGCGGCGCCGCATTCGCAGCGAAATCGGCTTCCCAACCCGCTTCGACGAAAGCGAAATTGACGACTTCCTGATAACCGATATCGACCAGGCGTTGCCGCAGACGATTGAGCGGACGTTCGTTTTCCGGCTGCGGCAGCATGGAAAGCGGCGCGCGCGGCGGCCGTGTCGGAATATTCTCATAACCATGCAGCCGCGCCAGTTCCTCGATCAAATCCTCTTCCCGCTCCAGATCGAAACGCCAGCTAGGCGGAGTGACGATGAAGTTGTCGCCTTTGTCCCTTTTTTCCCCTTTTTCCCGGGTAAACGGCAAAGCCAGGCGGGTAAATAGTGCTGCGATTTCCTCCTCCGTCAGCGCCATGCCAAGTACACGTGCGGCACGCGCCGGACGAAGGCGCACCGGATGACGCTCAGGCAGTTCGGCCTGCGCAATGGTCACGGGACCGGCATGGCCTCCACAAATTTCAAGAATCAACGCTGTCGCACGCTCCAGTGCGCATGTGGCACCGGCAAAATCGACACCACGTTCGAAACGATGCGAAGCGTCGGAAACGAAACCGTAACGGCGGGCACGGCCGGCCACCGCAGCAGGACTGAAAAAGGCCGATTCAAGAAAAAGCTCGTTCGTTTCCAGCGTAATTCCACTTGCCTCCCCGCCCATGATGCCCGCCAACGCCAACGGTTTTTGTTCGTCGGCGATGACCAGCACATCAGGATCGATATTGACCGTCTGTTCGTTCAGCAGCAACAACTGTTCGCCGGGACTCCCCATGCGCACATGCACGGCGCCCTGAAGCCGGACATTGTCGAAGGCGTGCAGCGGTTGCCCGAATTTGAGCATGACGTAATTGGTGATATCGACCAGCGCTGAAATACAGCGGATGCCGCAACGTTCAAGCCGACGCCGCATCCATTCCGGTGTCGGCGCTTTTGCGTCGACGCCGGAAATCACACGTCCAGCATAAAATGGACAAGCTTGAGGCGCACCGAGCACAATCTCGCGCTTTTTGTCGTTTGTCGCCGTGACCGGGGAGATTTCCGGATACTGTACAGACATTCCGGTCAACGCACCGACCTCGCGCGCGATACCGATCAGCGACAGACAATCGGCGCGATTGGGAGTCAGCTTCAGGGTGCGCAGGCAGTCGTCGAGGTCGAGCGCACGCCGCAGATCCTCGCCCAGCGACGTCGTTTCGGGTAACACCCAAAGGCCGGAGGCATCGTCGCTGATTCCGAGTTCTTTCGCCGAGCAGAGCATGCCAGCGGATTCGACGCCACGCACGGTAGCCGCCTTGATGGTCAACCCGCCCGGCAAGCGGGCACCAGGCAACGCGCACGGCACTCTGAGACCGGGAGCGACATTGGGTGCACCGCAGACAATCTGCCGCGGCTTGCCATCGCCGATATCGACGCGGCAAACGTTGAGACGGTCGGCATTTTCGTGCTTTTTCACTTCGAGCACTTCCGCGACGACGACGGAATCGAATGGCGGCGCCACCGGTTGCTCGTCCTCGACTTCAAGACCGGCCATCGTCAACAGATGCGACAGATCCTCTCCCGCCAGCGGCGGAGCAACGAAACTACGCAACCAAGATTCGGAAAATTTCATCAAAAACCCTCGAAATGCCGCAAGAAAATGTTCAGAAATCAGGCGCCGAACTGGCGCAAGAAACGCAGATCCCCATCGAAAAACAGACGTAGATCGTCAATCCCGTAACGCAGCATCGTCAAACGGTCCGGCCCCATGCCGAAAGCAAATCCGGTATAACGCTCGGAATCGATGTCGGCATGAGCGAGTACGTTCGGATGCACCATGCCGCAGCCGGCGATTTCAAGCCACCGGCCGGTAAGCGGACCGTGCATGAAGGCAACGTCGATTTCCGCCGAAGGCTCGGTAAAGGGGAAAAAAGAAGGACGAAAGCGTACCTTGAGATCGTCACTCTCGAAAAAACGCCGCAGAAAATCGGCGATAACTCCCTTCAGATCGGCAAAACTGACGTTCTCGCCAATCCACAATCCTTCGACCTGATGGAACATCGGTGAATGCGTCGCGTCCGAATCGACCCGGTAAACGCGGCCGGGCGCGATAACGCGAATCTCCGGCAATGTCGGCAGGTGCTTGTAGGCTGCTACATGCGCTTTCATGTAGCGCGCCTGAATCGGGCTGGTATGCGTGCGCAGCAAAATGCCTTCCAACGGCCGCCCGGCATCGTCGGCAAGGTAGAAAGTATCGTGCATCGAACGGGCCGGGTGGTTTTCCGGCGTATTCAGTGCGGTGAAATTGTAGTAATCGGTTTCGATTTCGGGACCGTCGGCGACGGCAAAGCCGATCGAACGGAACAGCGCCTCGATACGCTCCAGCGTGCGTGTGACCGGATGCAATCCACCCGGCGTCTGACCGCGGCCGGGTAATGTGACGTCAAGCGCTTCTTCGGCCAGGCGCGCGGCAAGCGCGGCGCGCTTCAATTCGTCGCGACGAAGACCGAGCGCGGTTTCGATCGCCGTTTTGGCGTGGTTGATTTCCGCTCCGCGCTGTTTTTTCTCTTCCGCCGGCAGGGCACCAAGTGTTTTCAACTGTTCGGTAATCAGGCCGGATTTCCCGAGATAGCGCGCCTTTGCCTGTTCCAGTGCGTCCGCGTCGATAGCCGCGGCAAATGCGCCATGGGCGGTGTTAACGATCTGATCGAGAGTTTGCATGATTTATTCCTGAATCCGGCAAAAACGGCCTTGGCATGAAAAAATCGCGACCAAATCGCAATTGCATCGCGCCATGTACTACGGAGAAAAAAGGAGGCATCAGCCCCCTTTTTTCACTTCTAATTTTAAATTAAATCAACTCAGGCTACTGTAATGATTTTTGAGCCGGAATTATTCAATATATTAGATTTTCGTTACTTTCAGGCACCGAGGCTGGCTTTTGCCTGATTGGCAATAGCGGCGAAAGCGGGCTTATCGAAAACGGCGAGATCCGCCAGAACCTTGCGGTCGACTTCGATCTGCGCTTTCTTCAACCCGTTCATCAGCGTGCTGTATTTCATTCCCAGTTCGCGCGCAGCGGCATTGATCCGGGCGATCCACAGGGTACGGAACTGACGTTTACGCTGCCGACGGTCGCGGTAGGCATATTGCCCCGCTTTCATCACCGCCTGCTTGGCAACGCGATATACATTTTTACGACGGCCGCGGTAACCCTTGGCCTGAGCAAGAATCTTTTTGTGCCGCGCGTGCGCGGTAACTCCACGTTTTACTCGGGGCATTCTTCTCTCCTTATGCGTAAGGCATCATAGCGCGAATCGAGGCGGTATCGCACTCGCGGACTTCGACCCCGCCACGCAAATGGCGTTTGGTCTTGGTACTCTTCTTCGTCAGGATATGACGCTTAAACGCCTGCGAGCGCTTGATTCCGCCACTGGCGCGAACCTTGAAGCGCTTGGCGGCGCCGCTCTTGGTTTTCATTTTAGGCATTGACTGCTCCTTAATGACATGCCGCCAGGTGGTTTCCGGTGGAAACGCTTCCTCAACCCGACGTCACTTATAACGATTCCGTCCAGATCCACTTTTCAGCAGCATCACTGTCCGGAACCAATTCGTTGACGAGACCTTCCGGCCTCATCGCTTACTGAAACGCTTTCGCCTATTCAAGCGCCGGGGTTTCGTTTTTCACTTCACCCTGCGCCGGTTTTACGGCCTTACCGTGTAATCCCGGTTTTTTGGAGGGTGCGATCACCATGACCATCTGCCGCCCTTCCATCTTGGGCATCTGTTCCACCTGAGCAAGATGTTCCAGGTCGTTTTTGACCCGCTCGAGCTGGCGCATGCCGAATTCCTGGTGCGCCATTTCCCTGCCGCGGAAACGCAAAGTGACCTTGATTTTGTCGCCATCTTCCAGAAAACGCGTCATATTGCGCAACTTGATCTGGTAGTCGTTCTCGTCGGTACCGGGACGGAATTTCACTTCCTTGATCTGCACCTGCTTCTGTTTGAGCCGGGCATCGTGTGCTTTTTTCGCTTCCTGGTACTTGAACTTACCGTAATCCATGATGCGGCAGACAGGCGGTTGAGCCAACGGCGCGATCTCCACCAGATCGACTTCGGCTTCCTCGGCCATTTGAATGGCCGTCCTGATGCTCACGACTCCGACTTGTTCCCCGTTTTCCCCGATCAACCGGACTTCCGGTGCGTTGATTTCTTCGTTGACGCGATGCGCTTTCTGTAGTGCGATGGTTGTTGCTCCTGAAAATAGACAAAAACTAAGCCGTGCTCCTTCGCGCGGCAGCTTCGCTCTGAAGCCGCCCGGACAGTGCTTCGAGCGTCATCTGCCCGAGATCCTGACCGCCGCGTGTACGCACGGCCACCGTTCCGGTTTCCTTTTCCTTGTCGCCGACGACAAGCTGGTAAGGCAACCGGTTCATGCTATGTTGGCGGATTTTATAAGTAATTTTCTCGTTGCGCAAATCCGCTTCGACGCGAAGCCCCGCGCCACGTAGTTTTTGCACCACAGCCGCGGCATAGTCGGCCTGCTTTTCCGAGATGTTGAGCACGACCGCCTGTACCGGCGCCAGCCAGAGCGGAAAAGCGCCAGCGTAATGTTCGATCAGGATGCCGACGAAACGTTCCAGCGATCCGAACAGGGCGCGGTGCAGCATTACCGGGCGTTTGCGGCTGTTGTCCTCGGCAACGTAGTCGATGTCGAAGCGTTCCGGCAGGTTCATGTCGACCTGCAGCGTGCCGCATTGCCAGTCTCGCCCGATCGCGTCGCGCAGCACGAATTCGAGCTTCGGGCCGTAGAACGCACCTTCGCCCGGATTAACGCTGTAAGCGATGTCCATGTGCTCGAGCGCGGTGATCAGCGCGTTTTCGAGCACATCCCAGGTTGCGTCACTGCCGATGCGGTTATCGGGCCGGGTTGAAAGCTTGATGTGAATGTCTTCGAAACCGAAATCCCTGTAAATATCGAGAATCAGCGCCACGATTTCCTTGCACTCGTCCTCCATCTGCTCTTCCGTGCAGAAGACATGCGCATCGTCCTGGGTGAAATGGCGCACGCGCAAGAGGCCATGCAGCGCGCCGGACGGCTCGTAGCGATGCACCTTGCCGAATTCGGCCATGCGCAAGGGCAGATCGCGGTAGCTTTTGAGGCCGTGGGCAAACAGGGAAACGGCGCCGGGGCAATTCATCGGCTTCAGCGCAAACACACGTTCGTCCTCGGTTTGCGTCGTGAACATATGCTCGCGGTAATTGAACCAATGCCCCGAGCGTTCCCACAGGCCGCGATCCATCACATCCGGCGTATTGACCTCGACGTAACCCGCTGCATCCTGCCGGGCGCGCATATAGGAAATCAGTTGCGTAAACAGCGTCCAGCCTTTCGGATGCCAGAACACCGCGCCCGGCGCCTCTTCCTGCATGTGAAAGAGATCGAGTTCCTGCCCCAGGCGGCGATGGTCGCGCTTTTCTGCTTCTTCGAGCATCGTCAGATACGCCTGCAGGTCTTCCTTTTTCGCCCAGGCGGTGCCGTAAATGCGCTGCAACTGCTCGTTCTTCGAGTCACCGCGCCAATAGGCGCCGGCCACTTTCATCAGCTTGAAAACCTTGAGTTTTCCGGTGGAGGGCACGTGCGGACCGCGGCAAAGGTCGACAAAATCGCCTTCGCGGTAGAGCGAGACTGCCTCACCCTCGGGAATCGCCGCGATCAGTTCGGCCTTGTATTTCTCTCCCTGTGCCAGAAAGAACTGTATTGCGTCATCACGCTGGACGACGTCGCGGGTAACCGGGAGATCGCGCTTGGCGATTTCCGCCATGCGCGCTTCGATGGCCTCCAGATCTTCCGGCGTAAAGGGACGCGAATAAGCGAAATCGTAGTAAAAGCCGTTTTCGATCACCGGCCCGATTGTCACCTGCGCGTCGGGGAAGAGTTCCTTGACGGCATATGCCAGCAGGTGCGCGGTCGAATGCCGCAGAATGTCCAAGCCCTCGGCATCCTTGTCGGTGACGATCGCCAGTCGTGCGTCGCGCTCGATGCTGAACGACGTATCGACCAGCTTGCCGTCGACCTTGCCGGCCAATGCCGCACGGGCAAGGCCGGTACCGATCGAGGCCGCCACCTCGGCCACCGTGACCGGATGGGGAAAGGAACGTACGGAACCGTCGGGCAATGAAATATCGGGCATTATCTACTCACTCGAAAACAAAAAATTCAGAACGGCTGGAAACGACAGAAAGGATTTCGACAATCCGGTAGCAATCCGGTAGTTATCCGGTTGACAAGGCCGAAACTGTCCGGGTCGGCCATCATCGGTATTTTTCATTACCGGCGTGACAAAAGCGGCATTGTAATGCTCCAGACCGGGAGGGAAAAGAAAAACAGGAGAAAGCGGCGCGACGTTCTTGCGTCCGCCATTGCATCCGCTTCCGCGCCGGAATTCCGGATTGCGGGCCGGAGTTCGTTTTAATCCCTGTCCTTTTCGATTGCCATTTCGCGGAATTTACTATAGTGTAAATAGTTAACCATGACGGATGGCAAAATTGGCCATCCACTCAAAGCATTGCTCAAAGCGGCAAACATTCAGTCCCAACCCCGCAGCCCCAGCCGGCCCAGTTCTTCCTTAATGGACGCTGTTCCGCTGGCGGCATAAAAATATATATCGATAACACGGTTAAATAGGTATATCAGTGAAACCTTCATAAACCTATATCGGCAGACAAGGAGACAACATGTCGGACCTGAGCTTGAGTAAAAATCTGGCTGTTTACAAACCAAAAAACAAAATCCGTTTCGTCACCGCGGCCTCGTTGTTCGACGGGCACGACGCCTCGATCAACATCATGCGCCGCATCCTCCAGGCCACCGGCGCCGAGGTGATTCATCTCGGGCACAACCGTTCGGTGGAAGAAATCGTCACCGCCGCGTTGCAGGAGGACGTACAGGGCATCGCCATCACTTCGTACCAGGGCGGGCACATTGAATTCTTCAAATACATGCTCGATCTGCTGCGCCAGCGCGGCGGCGCCAACATCAAGATCTTCGGCGGCGGCGGCGGCGTCATCGTGCCGTCGGAGATCGAGGAACTGCACGCCTACGGCGTCGCGCGGATCTATTCCCCGGAAGACGGGCAAAAACTGGGCCTGCAGGGAATGCTCAACGAGGTGGCCTGTGCCGCCGACGAGGATCTCTCGTCGTTGGCGCCGCAGGACGAAGCATCGGTTCTGAAGGCGCTTGCCGCCGGCGACAGGCGCGCGCTGGCACACATCATCACGGCGCTGGAAAACGGCAATTATCCCGAAGCCGCCAGAACGGCGCTGAAAAACGCCGCCAAGGATGCCAAAACGCCGACGCTGGGCATCACCGGCACCGGCGGCGCCGGTAAATCGTCGCTCACCGACGAACTGGTACGCCGTTTCCGCCTCGATCAGGGCGACGCTCTCAATATCGCCATCCTGTCGATCGATCCATCCAGAAAGCGCACCGGCGGCGCCCTGCTCGGCGACCGCATCCGCATGAACGCGATTCAGACGCCGCGCGTTTTCATGCGTTCGCTGGCCACGCGCGATACCGGCAACGAAATCTCCGCGGCACTGCCCGAAGTCATCGCCGCCTGCAAGCTTGCCGGGTTCGACCTCATCGTCGTCGAAACTTCCGGCATCGGCCAGGGCAACGCGGCCATCGTGCCGCTCGTCGACACTTCGATCTATGTCATGACTCCGGAATTCGGTGCCGCATCGCAACTGGAAAAAATCGACATGCTCGATTTTGCTGATTTCGTCGCGATCAACAAATTCGATCGCAAGGGTGCCGAAGACGCCCTGCGCGACGTACGCAAGCAATACCAGCGTAATCACACCGCCTTCGAGCGCACTCCGGAAGAAATGCCGGTGTTCGGCACGATGGCGGCACATTTCAACGATGACGGGATTACTGCGCTGTATCAGGCGCTGCTGCCGAAGTTGCAGGAAGCCGGCTTGAAACTGAAGGCCGGAACGTTGCCCAAGGTCTCGGTCAGAGCCTCCACCGGGCAATCGAGCATCGTCCCGGCGCACCGTACCCGCTACCTGGCCGAAATTGCCGAAACCGTGCGCGGCTACCACGAGGAAACCCGAAAACAGGCCAACCTCGCGCGCGAACGGCAGGCGCTGAAGATTGCCCAGACTCTGTTCGCACAATGCGGCAAGGACGGTTCGCCGTTCGACGAATTGATTTCATGGAAGGACGGAGAACTCACCGCCGAAGCGAAAAAACTGCTCGATAACTGGCCGCAACTGCGCGAACGTTATCTGGCCGATGAATTCGTCGTCAAAATCCGCGACAAGGAAACGCGCACCCAGCTCACCACCACCTCGCTTTCCGGCAGCGAAATCCGCAAGGTGATTCCGCCCAGATTCGAGGACGACGGCGAAATCCTGAAATTCCTGCGCAACGAAAACCTCCCCGGCTACTTCCCCTACACCGCCGGCGTTTTCCCGTTCAAGCGCGAAAACGAGGACCCGACCCGGATGTTCGCCGGCGAGGGCGACGCTTTCCGCACCAATCGCCGCTTCAAGAAGGTTTCCGAAGGCATGCCGGCGCACCGGCTTTCCACCGCTTTCGATTCGGTCACGCTGTACGGCTGCGACCCCGACGAACGTCCGGACATCTACGGCAAGATCGGCAACTCCGGCGTCTCCATCGCCACGCTCGAAGACATGAAGGTGCTCTACTCCGGCTTCGACCTGTGTGCGCCGACCACGTCGGTATCGATGACGATCAACGGCCCGGCGCCGATCATCCTCGCTTTCTTCTTCAATACCGCGATCGACCGGCAACTGGAGAAATTCCGCGACGAGAACGGGCGCGACGCCACGCCGGAGGAAACGGAAAAAATCCGCGACTGGGTTTTCGCCAACGTGCGCGGCACCGTGCAGGCCGACATTCTGAAGGAAGACCAGGGGCAGAACACCTGCATCTTCTCCACCGAATTCGCGTTGAAGATGATGGGCGATATCCAGGAGTACTTCGTCCGCAAGAACGTACGCAATTTCTACTCGGTCTCGATTTCCGGCTATCACATCGCCGAGGCCGGCGCCAATCCGATCTCACAGCTTGCCTTCACGCTTGCCAACGGGTTTACCTACGTCGAAACCTACCTTGCGCGCGGCATGAAGATCGACGATTTCGCGCCCAATCTCTCATTTTTCTTCAGCAACGGCATGGAACCGGAGTATTCGGTCATCGGCCGCGTCGCGCGGCGCATCTGGGCGGTGGCGATGAAGCATAAATACGGCGCCAACGAGCGCAGCCAGAAGCTGAAATATCACATTCAGACTTCCGGCCGTTCACTGCACGCGCAGGAAATGGACTTCAACGACATCCGCACCACATTGCAGGCGCTGATTGCCATCTACGACAATTGCAACTCGCTGCATACCAACGCCTACGACGAGGCGATCACCACACCGACCGACGAGTCGGTGCGCCGTGCGATGGCCGTGCAACTGATCATCAACCGCGAATGGGGCGTGGCGAAGAACGAAAACCCGAACCAGGGCGCTTTCATCATCGAGGAACTCACCGATCTCGTCGAAGAAGCCGTGTTGAAGGAATTCGAAGCGCTGGCTGCGCGCGGCGGCGTTCTCGGTGCAATGGAAACCGGCTACCAGCGCGGCAAGATCCAAGAAGAATCGCTCTATTACGAGCACAAGAAACACGACGGTTCGTACCCGATCATCGGCGTCAACACCTTCCTCAATCCCAAAGGCCAGACGCAGGTCGAGATCGAACTGGCCCGTTCGACCGAAGAGGAAAAGCAATCGCAGATCCAGCGTCTCAAGGAGTTCCAGGAAAGGAACAAGGACACTGCTCCCGCCATGCTGAAGAAACTGCAGGATACCGCGGTCGCCGGCGGCAACATCTTTGCCGTCCTCGTCGATGCCGTGCGCTGTTGCTCGCTCGGGCAGATCACCGATGCGCTGTATGAAGTGGGAGGGCAATACCGGCGCAGCATGTAGCCGGCACACATCCCGTACAACGGCCCCGTTTTTATAAAAAGCGGGGCCGTTTTTTATCGTGATTCCCAAAAATATTCAGACGCGAAAGAGGCTCACTACAGGAGTACGGCAAGCGGACCTCCATTTCACCCGGATCATTGCGACAACGAGCGTTTTTCCGCACGCAGCGATTTGATCTGATTTTGCAGCGCCGTATTCATCGTCCGATACTTCATGGTCACCGCCTGCATTTCGTTGGCAAGACTTTGTTTCAATTCCGCATTGGTTTGATCGAGGCGATCCGATTTCTTTTTCAGTTCGGCGATTTCGTCCACCATCGTGTTGATGTTGTCCTGGATCTCGCGCTCTCTATTGGCGATATCGAAGTCGAGTTCACGCAAGCGGCGTTCGCGCACCATGGCATCGAGCTGCTCCGTCACCCGTTGCGACGAAGAAGGAACGGGCTGTATTGCATTGCCGCCGCTGGTTCCATCCACCACGGTACCGACGGTATCGGTGGGACAAGGAATATCGGAAAAAACCGTGGCACCGTCCTTCACACACTTATATACCTGCGCAGCCGCATTATTTGTCATAAAAATCAACATCAGAACCGGCACAATCTTTTTCATGAGGTTTTCTCCATTGTCGATTGTCGATTGTTTTTTCGGCGGCGGTATTCCTCTCGAAACGCTCGCCGCTGCTCCCGAAAATAGCGGTTTCAGCATTGCATCCTAACCTTACGATCCCCTTACGCACCAAGTCGAGTTTATACCATTACAATTAAAAGTTAAATTTTGAATAAATACTGTATTGATATATAAACATTAATTAAATTTCAAATATGGAATACGGTATTTATTTCAAAAGTACCCAACCTGTTCCCCGGACAGAAAATCCCGCATCCGACACATTCTAAATTCAAAAATAAATTTCCATGTTATGATCGCAGTTCATAGCACCTTAACGAATAGCAAAACTGGAATTCAATTTTTAAACCCGCCTGACCGATTTTTCCGGGAGACACCCATGCCTTTTCCCCGTGTGATTTATTCCCGTGTCGTTTTTGCATGCTTCTGTGCCCTGTCCTTTGCTTCCCTCTCCTTCGCCGCCGACCTGCCCAAGCGAAAATCCGGGCTATGGGAAATCAATACGGTGATTCAATCCGGCGCGGAGACGACGACCGAGAAATCGCAACAATGCATCGATTCGGCAACCGACAAATTCGCCGATCCGATGCCGGATAACAAAAGATGTACGCGTAAAAACGAGCGTTTCGAAGACGGCAAACTCAACGCCGATTCCGTCTGCCGTTTCGACGTCAGCACCGTGACGACTCACGTTGAATTCAGCGGCGATTTCGACAGCCGCTACACTGGGGAAATAAAAATCAAATACGATCCTCCGGTCGAGGGCATCAAGGAATCCTATGTACTCCTCAATGCGAAATGGGTTGGCCCCTGCGAAGCGGAGCAAAAACCGGGAGATGTCATCAAGGCCGACGGCAGCGTCGTGCGTTCCCAGGATAAATAAATACCGCGAACGGATCGATGTCGGCGCAGAGTGTGGTTGCGTCGACGCACTCCCTGGTCATAAAAAAGTCAGGAGCTGCATTCGAAGGGTGTTCTTCCATGGACATTGACGCCTTTCGCAATTCCAAAAATATATAACGCGCCCTCATTGCCTGCTTTGCCACGCATGGCGCGTTTCTCTGCTGTTTCCGGGTCGAAATGCTCTAAAATCGGCGCATGCCATCTTTCTCCGCGTCTTTCCCCGCGCCTTTCCCTTTTCCCGGCGCCCGCCCCGGTTTTCCGCCACCGCTGCCGCTTTTCCGCACTGCCGGCGTACGCTCACTCGAAACCGCTGCTGGCACTGCGCCGCTGATGCAACGCGCGGGAGCCGCCGCCGCCACGCTGGCTGCTTCCCTATGCCCGGAACGGGCGGTGCCGGTTTTGATTCTGGCCGGACCGGGCAATAACGGCGGCGATGCGTTCGTTGCCGCCGACTCGCTGCGGCGGCAGTTTTTCGACGTGCGCCTGGTGTTTACCGGAACGATCGACACGCTGCCGCCGGATGCGGCAGCGGCGCACCACGGCTTTATCGATGGCGGCGGCACGGTGTTGCGGGAAATCCCCGCCGTAGCGCGCTGGGGACTGATCGTCGACGGCCTGTTCGGTATCGGTCTGAAGCGTCCCATCGAAGATCGATACGCCTACCTGGTGGAAACGGTCAATGCGCTGGCGGCGCGCAATGGTTGCCCGCTTCTGGCGCTCGACTGTCCAAGCGGACTCGATGCCGACACCGGCACGGTCGTGGGCGCGGCGATCCGCGCCACGCACACGCTGACGTTTCTTACCGCCAAGCCCGGGCTTTTTACCGCCGACGGACCGGACCACTGCGGCATCGTCGACATCGCCACACTCGAAATCAATGCCACGGAACATCTCCGGCCGGAAGGCTGGACGATCACGCCGGCATTTTTCAGCGCGGCGCTGAGACCGCGCGCGAAGAACAGCCACAAGGGAAATTACGGCAGCGCCGGAGTGCTCGGCGGCGCAGTTGGAATGATCGGCGCCGCGCTGCTGGCGGCGCGGGCTGCCCTGCACTTGGGCGCCGGGCGTGTTTATGCTGGCCTGATCGATGAGCAGGCACCGGCGTTCGACCCCGTACAGCCGGAATTGATGCTGCGCCGGCCGGAATCGCTGTTCGAGGCGAATCTGACGGCGCTTGCCTGCGGCCCCGGCCTGGGCGTGAGCGATGCCGCGGAATGCTGGCTCGCGCACGTGCTCGCGCTCGAAATCCCGCTTGTCCTCGACGCCGACGCGCTCAACCTGATCGCCGCCGATCCCAGGCTGGTCAAACAACTGGTTGAACGCACACGGCAAGGAGCGGAAGCCGCCGTTACCCTGCTCACACCGCACCCGGCGGAAGCGGCGCGGCTCCTGGCATGCGATACCGCCGACGTGCAGCGCAACCGCATTGCCGCCGCCTGCGCGATTGCCGCGCGCTATCGCGCCTGGATCGTGCTCAAAGGCTGCGGCAGTATCGTCGCCACGCCGGAAGGGCGCTGGTTCGTCAATACCAGCGGCAACCCGGGCATGGCTTCGGCGGGCATGGGCGATGTTCTGTGCGGCATCGCGCTGGCGTTTCTGGCGCAAGGCATGCCGCCCGAAGAAGCCCTGCTCGCGGCGGTGCATCTGCACGGCGCCGCGGCCGACGCCATCGCCGCGGAGAAAATGGAAACCATCGGCCTCTGCGCCGGCGAGACGATTGCCGCGGCGCGCCGCGTATGGAATGCCTGGCATGCCCGACGCGCCTGACGCCCGCTGGCGTTCGAAACTGTTCCGTTGTGTCCTGTTGGCGCTGCTGCCGTTCAGCGCTTCGTGCGGCGCGGTGGAACTGGCGATTCTGGCCCCGGATGCGGTCGAGGATCTGATCGACAAGCATCTCGATCTTTCCGATCGCCCGCTCGCAAACGAAACCGATCAGCAGGCGGTATTGCTCGAAGCGCGGCGGCGGATCGCCAATCTCCTGGCAACCGAAGGCTATTTTTCCCCCATCGTCGAGGGCTATGAGGAAGAACAGGACGGCGAGCTCCTGTTCGTTCTCGATGTCGATCCCGGCCCGCGCACGCGGGTGCGCCGCGTCGATATCGAATTTCCGCCCGGCTTCCCGGTCGCCGAGGCGGAGGCGCTGCGCAAGGATTGGATCCTGCGGCCGAAAAGATCGTTCCGCCAGGAAACCTGGGAGAAAGCCAAGGATACGTTGCTTGCGCAACTGGCTTCCGTCGATTTTGCGAAGGCCAGGATCGTCGAGAGTCGGGCCGACATCGATCCGGAAACCCAGAGCGCGGAGCTTTACGTGCGTCTCGCGCCCGGTCCGCGCTACATGCTCGGGGAAATCAGCATCAGCGGGCTGGACCGCTACAAGGAAGACCTGATCGCGCGCTATAACCGGCGCATCCGCAGCGGCGATATGTATAACGAAGCGGAAATCCTCGCGCTGCAAAACACGCTGCAATCCACGCCCTATTTTTCCTCGGTGACGATCACGCTGGATACCGACGCGGCGCAGCCCTTGAGCGGGAAGTACAAGGAGAAATACGAACAGGAATTCCTGAGAAAGAAAGCGGAGACCGGCAAAGAACCGGAAGCTGGCGAAAAGGCAGGAGAAATGCCGCCGGGTGAAACGACGGTCGAAGGCGAAAAGGCCGACGCGGAAAACGACGACAGTGCCGACGACACCGCAGACCCCCAGGAAAATGCGAAAAATACGGAAAGCGACACCATCCTCGTCGCTCCGCTCAAAATCGCCGTGCGCGAGCGGCGCCCGCACCGCTTCGGCACCGGCGCCGGCTACAGCAGCAATACCGGCGCGCGCATTTCCTTCAGTTACACCACCGCCGACCTCTTTCACCACGCCTGGGAACTGCGCAGCGGCATCCGCCTCGAGCAGAAGCAACAAGCTGCTTACGCCGATATCTTTTTTCCGCCCGACGGGCGAAGCGTGGACAGCGTCGGCGTCCTCGCCGAATCCTCCGACATTGCCGGCCTCAAAACCGATAAAACCGCGTTCGGCGCCATCCGCACCGTACAACGCGGCTCGGTCGAGGCGCGCTACTCGCTCAACTGGGTTCAGGAAACCAACCGTATCTCAGGCCAGGAGGATGAAAGCAACCATGCCCTGACCCCGAACCTGATGTACACCTGGCGCCGCGTCGACAACCCCATCGACCCGCGCCACGGCTTCGTATTGATGGCCCAGGTTGGAGGCGGCACGAAATCCCTCCTTTCCTCGCAAAGCTTCATCCGCGTAAACAGCCGCGTGCAATGGTTCCAGGAGCTCTCCGACCGCAACGTGCTCACGCTGCGCGGCGAACTCGGCGGCACTTTCGCCAACTCGCGCAACGGCATCCCGCAGGACTGGCTGTTCCGTACCGGCGGCGCGCAGACCGTGCGCGGCTATTCATACCAAAGCCTTGGGATCAAAAGCGGCGACGCCATCGTCGGTGCCCGCTATCTGGCCATTGTCAGCGCCGAAGTCACGCATTGGCTGCGGCGCAGCAACTGGGGGATCGCCGCCTTCGTCGACAGCGGCAACGCCAGCGACGACATGAAGGACTTCAGATTCGCCACCGGCGCCGGCATCGGCGCCCGCTGGAAAAGCCCCGCCGGCCCGATCGCCGCCGACCTCGCCTACGGATTCGAAACGGGCGGCGTGCAATTGCATTTCTCGCTGGCGATTCCGTTCTGAAACGGGCAAATTCTAAATTTATTTAAAAATATAGGGACAAAATCTCCTACAGTAGCAGAGCAAAATTTAATATAAATTTAGAAAAAGGCGTGCGTAGCGTACCGTTCGGTAATGAGCCGACAACCGACAGGGATTGTGTCGACAAAGGACAAAAGATCCTTTTCTCATTGCCGCATGGACAGAAATCCGGAAATCCCCTGCAAACGCTCGATTCCGCCGGGGGCGGCGGCGTAAGGATTTTTTCGGGGGCGACGATAAAGCGTCAGACCCCGCCTGATTTCGCGTTTCCGGATTTCACCTTGCGTGTCCGTCGGTTCAGAAACCGCGCCGGATCGAGCGCATCGAGCAATTCCCGCTCCAGCGGCGGCGCAACTTCCGCAATCCGGCTGGCCAGGATCTCTCCCGCCCAGGCCGACCAGACCAGGCCGCGCGCGCCAAAGCCGTTGCATAGCCACAATCCGGGCAGACGCGGAAAGGTGGCAAGCGGCGCGGTGCGGCCCGCGTCCGGCAGTGCCGCCCAGCGCAAGGCGTCGGGAACGGGACCGAGCATCGGCAGACGGTCCGGCGCGGCGGGACGGAAACCGACGCGTCCGGGCAATGCCGCCAGCGTGTCTTCGTCGGGCGGAAATTCGCCGAACAACGCGGCGCGATAGCCTGGAAGAATGAAATCGAGCTTGGCCAGATTTTCCCGGTGGTCGGCGGCGCGCAATTGCGGATCGGAATCGCGCATCAGGAACGTCGCGCCGGCACAGCGCAGGCCATCGACCGCCGGGGTTACATAGCCCAGGCGGCAGACGACCACATGGGGCGGAAACGATGTTCCCGGTGTATTTTGTTTTTCGGGCGCCGCCGGCAGATGCGTCACCTGCCCCCGCGCGGGAAAAAGCGGCAGCCAGTGATTCTCCACATCGTCTTCCGTATCTTTCTCTGTCGCCTCGATGCCGCCGAGCAGGCGGCGCGCGTCGGCGGCATTCGCGAGCACCAGAACCGGCGCCGTCAACGTTGTGCTTTTTCCGGCAATCGAGACATTCCAGAGTTTCCTATCGTGGAAAATACGCGCGACCTCACAGCCGAAGTGGCCGCGAATACGTTCCGGATGCCGCAGCAGATTGGCACGGCACAGGCTCGCCGGACCGACCCAGGCGCCGCCGGGAAACCACCAGCCGCCATTCTCGACCGGCCAGCCGGCGCATTCCCGCGCTTCTTCGCGCTCAAGGAAACGGAGATAGTCCGCGGGCGGCTTCTGCACGGCAACGACGCGGCGCTGCGTTTCTTCATGCAGCGCATCGCGTGCCAGATGTAGAACGCCGGTTCTCCCCCAGGAGAGCGGCAATCCTTCGGCTTCCAGCGCCGCGAGATGGCGGCCGGTGTAGAGAAACGCGGCGCGCGTGAGGCGCGCCAGCCGGTTGTCGTCCGCCGAGGGCAAGGGCCGCAGCACGCCGGCAAGATTGCCGGAAGCCCCCTGCCCCGGCGCATCAAGCCGGTCGATCAGATCGATGTCCCAGCCGCGTGCGGCCAGCCGCTCGGCAACAGAGGTTCCAGCCAGGCCGGCTCCGATGACGATTGCGTGGCGCGCCGTCGGCGGTGTGGGTGATTCCGGCGATTCCGGCATGAGGAAGGAAGATGCACGGGACGACGACGAAAACCGTGGGCGCGATGGCGCGGCGGAGTTGGTTGAAGGGGCTGAAACGACTGAAGCGGCTTTCTCATGAACCGCGCAGAGCATTTCGCGCTTTTGCGCGTAACCCGGCGTCTTGCGCCAGCGCCAGCCGTTTTGCTCAAGCGCTGTCCGTACCGCGGCAGCAACCGTCCAGGTCGCCAATGTCGCGCCGGGCGAGGCATGACGGGAAAGCGCGGCAAGGAGCGACGCATCCCAGAGTTCGGGATTTTTCGTCGGCGCAAACCCGTCGAGATAAAAGGCGTCGGCCTGACACTGCGCCGGCAACTGCGCCAGAGCGTTTTTCGCGTCACCGAAAAAAAGATCGAGCGTCAGCTTTCCACCGGCGAAATGCAGACGCTGCCAGCCGCGCACGAGCGGCGGCCATGCGGCGCGCAATTCCCGCGCCAGCGGTGCCAGCTCGGGCCAGGCGGCATGCAGCGCGGCAAGATCGGCGGCGGCGAAAGGATGTTTTTCAAAAGCGATGTAATGGAGCGGTACGTGGTTTCCGGCGTCATTCCACGCTTCCCAGGTGGCGAGAAAATTCAGGCCGGTCCCGAAACCGGTTTCAACGATGCAGAAGGCCGCTTCAGGTTTTTCCACCTGCTCATCCATGCGCCAGCGCCGCGGCAGATCGTTGCCGCCGACGAACACATGCCGTGCCTGGCCCAGGCCGCCGGCGGCGCTGTGGTAGACGTCGCCGTAGGATTCCGAATACGGCGTTCCGTCGGCGGAGAAAACCAGCGTAGCGGGAATCAGAGGTTCATGAGGGGATGCGTTCATCCGTTCCCGCAACACCATTCATTCAAAAAAGTATCGATCCGCACCGGAAGAAGTTTTCCTGCCGTCATTCCTTGCGCATCTGCGGGAACAGGATCACGTCGCGGATGTTCGGGCAGTCGGTCAGGAGCATCACCAGGCGGTCGATTCCGATGCCGCAGCCGCCGGTGGGCGGCAGGCCGTATTCGAGCGCGCGGATGTAATCGGCGTCGTAATACATCGCCTCCTCGTCGCCCGCTTCCTTGGCCTTGGCCTGTTCCTGAAAACGCGCCGCCTGGTCTTCCGGATCGTTCAGTTCGGAAAAGCCGTTGGCAATTTCGCGGCCGACGATGAAGAGCTCGAAGCGTTCGGTGATTTCCGGGTTCCTGTCGCTGCGCCGCGCCAGCGGCGAGACTTCCGCCGGATAGTCGACGATGAAGGTCGGCTCCCACAATTCGGCTTCGGCGCAGGCTTCGAACAGCAGCAACTGCAATGTGCCCCGCCCCGTACCCGGCGCAATGTCGACTTCCATCGCGGTCAGTTTCTTCCGCAGCCAGTCGGTGTCGTTCAGTTCTTCCAGGCTGAATCCGGGACACTGGCGATGGATCGCCTCGACCATCGTCATGCGCGCGAACGGCCGGGAGAAATCGAGGACGCGCCCCTGGTACTCGAACGTCTCGGTTCCCAGCGCCTCGCGCGCCGCGTGGCGCAAGAGCCCCTCGGTAAAGTCCATCAGGCCGCGGTAATCGGTATAGGCCTCGTAGAATTCCATCATCGTGAATTCGGGGTTATGCCGCGGCGACAGGCCCTCGTTGCGGAAGTTGCGGTTGATTTCGAACACCTTTTCCATGCCGCCGACAACCAGGCGCTTCAGGTACAGTTCCGGCGCGATGCGCAGGAAAAGCTCCATGTCGAGCGCGTTGTGGTGGGTGACGAACGGACGCGCCGAGGCGCCGCCGGGAATCGGGTGCATCATCGGCGTTTCCACTTCGAGAAAGCCGTGATCGACCATGTAGTTGCGGATCGACTGGATCACGCGGCTGCGCGCGATGAAAGTGAAGCGCGACGATTCGTTGGTGATCAGGTCGAGATAACGCTGGCGATATTTCTGCTCGACATCGGCAAGACCGTGAAATTTTTCCGGCAACGGCCGCAGCGATTTCGAAAGCAGACGGATTTCACTGCATTTGACGGTCAGTTCGCCGGTGCGCGTTTTGAACAAGGTGCCGACCGCGCCGACGATGTCGCCCAGGTCCCAATGCTTGAAATCGGCATAGGTTTCCTCGCCGACGCCGTCCTTGCTCACATAAAGCTGGATGCGTCCGGAAAGATCCTGGATCGTCGCGAAACTCGCTTTCCCCATCACACGCTTCAGCATCATCCGCCCGGCCACCGAGACTTCGACCGGCAATTCCTCCAGCGCCTCCGGCTCCTTGCCGCCGTAAACCTCGTCGAGCTTGGACGCCGTATTCTGGCGGAAGAAATCGTTCGGATAGGCGAGCCCGTTCTTGCGCCATTCGGTCAGCTTGGCGCGGCGTTCGGCAATGATGTGGTTCTCGTCCTGAGCGGTCGTTTGAAGCGTTTCTTTCGTTTCGGTCATGATGTTTTACGGGAATGAAATCCGGGAAAAAAGCGCGGAAAAAAAAGAGCGCCGCGCGAAATTTTTAAAAATACCATGAAGCGTTTATTTCGCTTCCGTTTTTTCGATGCCCATTCCGGCATCGCCTCTTGCATGGCAGTTAAATAATTTAGCCGCGAAACAAGCTACACACATGAAATACAATTAAATTTTAGAATAGAACACTCCATTGCGATCCGTTTGTTTTCGTCTCCACTGATTATTTCCCTTTTATTTCTCTTTACCCGCGCGCGCCCCAGATCATCCTGCGCGCGACGAAATGCCGGGCCGGAGGGACGAGATCGAGCGCACAGAGGCCAAGCCCGCGGGCCAGATTGAGCGGCGGGATGGAATTGGAAAAGACACGCACGATAGCATCGGTAAACGCCATGCCGCCGCCGCGGTCGAGACGGCGGCCGCGCGCATAGACGGCAAGCGCCGCGGGAATATCGACGGAAAATGCGGTGGCTGAAGGCGCGGCGGAAGACACGCCCTCCGGAGCGGCGCGCACCGAACGGCGCAATGCCTGCGCAAGCTCCCAGGCATCGCGGATACCGAGATTGAAACCCTGTCCGGAGACGGGATGCAGCGTCTGCGCCGCGTTGCCGATCCAGACCTCGTGCGGACGAACGAGCGTTTTGCGCGCGCGCAGCGCCAGCGGAAACGAGGCGCGCGGACCGGCGGCGGCAAACTCCAGGCGCGAACCGAACGCCCGCTGCAAGGCCGTCACGAAAGCATCATCGCCAAGCGCCAGCAATTCCTCCGCCCGGTGCGGCGGCACCGTCCAGACCAATGCGAAGGTGGCCACCTTGGCTTTCGCCCTTCCTTCATTCCCTTCGTTTTTCGCCGGCAATGGTAACGGCGACAACAGCGGCAACAGCGCCAACGGCCCGTCCGGCGTGAAGCGTTCCCATGCGCGACCTATAGGTACTATGGGCAGCGTACCGGCGGATGCCGTTTTCAGCGTCACCTCGGCAATCACCGCACGCTGCCGGTAGTCCGCGACCCAGACGCCGGGATCGTCCTTCGGCGTCCCTTCGGCATGAACGACGAGACGCGCGCGCCGCATGCCGGAAACCGCATCCGGGCGCCCGGATGCGGCAAGTTCCGCTTCCATTCTCCCATCCCGTTCCCGCAAGGCACGCACACTCACGCCGTCGAGCGATTCAAACGATTCCAACGCTCCCCGGCCCGGAAACGACGGAGGGGAAGCCGCGGACTGCCGCGCATTCAGCACCGCACTCAGCGCCGCATCGAGCGCGGCCACGAGATCGCGGTAACGCATTACGTAACCGAGCGCCGGCAGACGATAATCGGCGCGGTCGATCACGCAACGGCCGAAACCGCCGCGCTGCGAGACGTGGATATCGTGGATCGGCGCCGCGGCGGCGGCATTCCAGGCATTCAGCGCTTCGAGCAGTTGCCTCGTGCCGTGCGTCAAGGCCAGCGCGCGCGGATCGTTGCCGCGTTCCGGGGCTTTGCGCGCATCGACGAGACAGACCGAAAGCGGCGTTTGCGCCAGGGCCAGCGCCAACGTCATGCCCACCGGTCCGGCGCCGACGATCAGGACATCGACGTCCGCCGTATCCAGAACCGTATCCGGAACCATATCCCGAGCCGTGCCATGAGTGGAATCAGTTGTGCTTAGAGCGCTTCTTCCACTCATGCTCCGCTTTCTTCATCGTGTCTTCGATTTCTTCGATGGTTTTCGGCGCGGTGGTATAGATTTTGCAGCCGTCGGCCATGATCAGCACGTCGTCCTCGATACGGATGCCGATTCCGGCGAGTTCCTCGGGAACGTCGTCGGAGCACGGAATGTAAAGCCCCGGCTCCACCGTGAGCACCATCCCCGCTTCCAGCGTCTGCCATTGCCCATCCTGCTTGTAGGGTCCGACGTCGTGCACGTCCAGTCCCAGCCAGTGGCCGGTGCGGTGCATGTAAAAACGCCGGTAGGCTTCGCTTTCGATGATGCCGTCGACACTGCCTTCGAGCAGCTTCAGATCGATCATTCCCTGCACCAGAACCTCCAGCGCGGCCTGGTGAAATTCGGCGAACAGGGCACCCGGCGACAGCGTCGCGATCGCCGCCTCCTGCGCCGCCAGCACGATGGCGTAAACGTCGCGCTGCGCCTGGCTGAAGCTGCCGGAAACGGGAAAGGTACGGGTAATGTCGGCGGCGTAACCATCGATTTCGCAGCCGGCATCGATCAGCACCAGATCGCCCTCCTGCATCTGCCTGTCATTATTGACGTAATGCAAAATGCAGGTGTTGCTCCCGGAAGCAACGATCGACGGATAGGCGGAAACGCCGCCGTGGCGGCGGAATTCATACAGCAATTCGGCTTCCAGCGCGTATTCCATTCTCCCCGGGCGGCACGCCTGCATCGCGCGCCGGTGCGCGTTCGACGAAATCACGGCGGCGCGGCGCATGGCGTCGATCTCGGTGACATCCTTCCTGAGCCGCATGGCGTCGAGCAGGCCGTGCAGATCGCAGATCCGTTCCGGCGCCTCCTTGCCGGAACGATGGTCGGCGCGGATCGCATTCAGTGCGGCGATGATTTTCGCGTCCCAACTGCTGTTGTGTCCGAACGAATGCCACAGGGTATCCCGGTTGGCGATGAGTTCCGGCAGGCGCGGCGTCAACTCGGAAATCGGGTGCGCCATGTCGAAACCGAACGCGAGGCAGGCCACTTCCGGCCCGTAGCGCACGCCTTCCCAGGTTTCACGCAGCGGATTCTTTTCGCGGCAGAAAAGCAGGCTTTGCGGACATTCGCCGCCGATCAGCACGAGCACCGCCTCGGGTTCGGCAAAGCCGCTGAGATACCAGAAATAGCTGTCGTAGCGGTACGGATAATGCGTGTCGTTGTTGCGCAGGCGCTCGGGCGCGGTGGGAATGATGGCGATGCCATTGCCGAGCTTTTCGATCAACTGGCGGCGGCGTTGAATAAAAGGCGATAAGTCCATGTCAGTCCATTCAATCCATCGAAATTCCCGCGACGGGCGCGGCAATGGAACAAAAAATCCAGTTCAGGAACACTGGAAAACCGCGCCGGAAATCACGCCGGAAATCACGCCAGAGCGCACGGGCGCCATTTTCCACGAAGAAAACCGCAAGCACCGTTTTCCTTACCGTTCCCGGCATTGCGAAAATCATCTCTTTCACTCGTTCACTCACTCGCTTATTCATCTTCCGGACGCTTTCCCAGCGCCGCGATCAATTCCGCCTCGGCGCGCGTGATGCCGCAGCGCTCGGCAATCGCACCCGCGTCGTACCCGGCGGTGGCCATCTGCATCGCGTCGCCGTAGATCGGGGAAATATGCTGGCTCGCCTTCATCCGTTCCACCTGTTGCCACAATTCGTTGCGCATCGCGGCCAGCTCGCTGCGCAACGCCGCGACTTCGTCGCGCAGAATACCGATCTGTCGTTCCGCGTCTTCGACGCGCTCCTCGCCGACAAAACGTTCCGGCGGTTCGAACCACGCGCCCGGCGCATTTTTCTGCATACCCTGTTTTTCCTCCTGCCCGCTCCCGGCATGCGGCTCATGATGGGATTCCTGCAAACGTTCCTGCCTGATTTCCTGCCGCGCTTCTTCCCACTTCTTTTCCCAGGCCGATTCGGAAGCGTTGTTTTTATCGGCGCCGACGGCAGCCGTACGCTCTTCCGCCGCGGAAGGCGTTTTGACGGAGCCGAGCGCGGGCTCGCGGAATTCCTGCGGCGGCGAAAAAAACAATTCGTTCCGCCGCTTCAACTGTTGCAGGCGCAGGAAGGTATAAATCCAATAGATCCATAACCCCGCGATTACGCCGATCAACAGTTCGCGCAAGCTGAACCAGCCAATGGTAATTTCGCCCAAATTCCCTCTCCGCCGCTTTCGATCCGAAGAATACGTCCGGCGACGCTTATCGGATCGAGTACACGGGTAATGACAAACGCTCGACCGCGTTTTACCACGCACAGATTTATCATTATCCTAGAAAATACGGTCGAACATCCCCAAGGACACCGGAAAACCGCCGAAGATATCTGCTTCGAGCGAGGCATTTTCGACACAATGGGCCACAATGGGCGCGACATGCCGGAAATTCCGCATTCATGGAGCATCGCCCCTCATTTTCTGAAGGCCGAGCGGCGTTCGCATTCCTCGCCCACGATGAGCGCCACCGCCTCGGCGGCAATGCCTTCGCCGCGCCCGGCGAACCCCAGCCGTTCCGCCGTTTTCGCCTTGACGTTGACTGCGGTGGGCGGGATGCCCAGGTCGGAGGCGATATTGGCGACCATCGCCGGAATATACGGCGCCATTTTCGGCGCCTGGGCGAGGATGGTGCTGTCGACATTGCCGATCCGCCAGCCGGCATCCGCAAGCAGCGCCGCGGTGGCACGCAGCAGCGCGCGGCTGTCGGCGCCGCGCCAGCGTTCGTCGCTGTCGGGAAAATGACGCCCGATGTCCCCGAGCGCCGCCGCGCCGAGCAGCGCGTCGATGATCGCATGCAGCAAGACGTCGGCATCGGAATGGCCGAGCAATCCCTGTGGGTGGGAAATCGCAACGCCGCCGACGATCAGCCGCCGCCCCGGCACCAGCGCGTGAATGTCCGCCCCCTGGCCGATGCGGACGGCTCCGATCCGCCCTTCGAAAATATTTTCCATCCGTTTTTCCTTCGTTTCGTCCACGGTTTGGTTCACTGTTTTGGCCACCGCTTTGTCCAACACTCCGCGCTCTATTCTGTTTGGTTCCCGCGCGCGAAGTCCAGG
>JAVBTC010000087.1:0-2804 GCA_031556405.1 Rhodocyclaceae bacterium | reverse complement strand
GTTTTTCCCAGGGATTCGAACATCCATGCCTTGAATTCGTCGCTGGCGTGCGCGAACCGGTACACGGCATCGACCTGGGTGGTGGCGTCCTGGCCGGCGGGCGGCGGTTCCACTGGTGAAGGGGATGGATCGGCAGGGTTTTCGGGAATGGCGGCAGGAGAAGAAACGGCGGGAACGGCGCCCAGCCGTTCCAGCGCCGGGCGAAGACCGCCGTATGCCAGTGCCGCTTTCAAAAAAGCGTTGAAATTGCGGCTGTTGACCGAAAGAGACAGATCATCCTTCTTCAGACAATAAGCCGTTGCAGCCCCTCTTTTGAAGCTTGAAACGTTCTCGAACCCTTCAGCGAAACGGCGCAGTAGATAATCCTGGCTGTTGAGGATTTCGTCTTCATAACGGATCTGAAGGTGTTTCAGCGCATTCCAGGCGTATGTGACGGATTTTTCCCTGGCGGCGGCTCGATTCCTGTCGTCCTCTTCCGCCTCGATTTCAGCCCGGCGGGCTTCCGTGATACCCGCCCAGGCGTCAAGCTGTTGAAAACGTCTCTCTAGCGGCTTCGCCATCTTCATACCCGTGGCGCGCTCGAAGATTTCAACGCTTGCCGGGTTGACCCCGGTCATTATTCCTCTGAGAAAATCGGTATTCTTGGATTCGATTGCCGACAGTAGTTCCCTGTGCCAACCATTGATTTCATTTACATCAAAACCGTGCTTCTGATAAATCGCAATGGCGGCCTGTTCTATCGGAGATTCCGGCGTGAGTGCCGCCATTTTCAACTGCCCCTCCCGTTTCACCAGTTCTTTGAATAGGTGATCGAATTTAAAGGCAGTCATCCGTAATGTTTCACTCGCCTTCCGGTGCGCTCTGGATTCGTCGCTGTCTTCGACTCGGGAATAAAATTCCTCCGAATACAAAATATCCTTCGCGCTGAGTGCATCTCTGGCGGCTTCCAGGCGATTTATGCCACGAATCGCGGCATTGAAGGCATCCCGCACGGCACTTGCATGTGCATAGTCGGTAAGGCTGTCCCAGTCTATGTCGACGGCGGCATTGATCGCTTTCGTATCTTCGGCCATTGCTCGAAGATAGGCGTCGATCAGAATCCGGTTTTCAGCATGGGAGGAATTGCCTTCCGCCGATTCGCCAGAATCGCCCGTCAATTCCGCAAACAAGGTGTCCGCGTCAATTTCTTTTTCCTTGCCGGACGACTCCGATACCGTATAACCCGCTTCACGGATTTGCCGGATCACGTCGGCGGCATGGGAAGACAATACTTTCCCGGTGCCGTCGGTCTGAACGGCCATCGTGCGCCATACGTCCTCACCGGTCTTCGTTTCCGGGTAGAACGACGTAAACAGGCCCTCGGTACGATAGGTAATATCGGCGACACCGGCGCCATGCTTCGCGCTCTTTTCCGCCGCGTTCCTGTCATTCGTTTCCTCCGCGCGCACCTTCACCACTTCCAGCTCGTGCCGGGCCTCATCCAGTTCGTTTTCCAGCGCGGCGATTTCGGTTTTCAGGGTCTGGATGCCCTGCATCCGTTCGCTGCGCCGCGCATTCGCCCGCTGAAATGCCGCACTGTTTTTTTCCGCCAGACGAAGAATGCGCCGCGCCACCTCGCGCGGATTCAAATCCTCGCCGCGCTCCGGCGCGACCACGATGGTCACGTCCTTTTTGTTCAGCAGCCATTTCCAGGAAATGATTTCATCCTGCGGCGCCATCCGGTTCGGTGTCGTGTCGGGATTATGAAAATAAATGGAAACCGTCTGCCCGTCCGAGAGTTCGAAAATCACCGCGACGTTTGCCACCCCGCGCTGTTTGAACGGGTCGGTAATCTGCATCGCCACCGGTTTCACCTTGCCGATAGTGCGTTCCATGATGCGCAGAAGCAATTCCATCCGCCGGCGCAGTTGCGCGAACGGCAACACCAGCGCATCCAGCAACAGCACACCGTCCGCGTCCTCGATGATCTCTTCCACGGTAACGGCATCGAGCAACAGCCGTCCCTCGTCGTCACGGCGCATATCGTATAAAACCCGGTCGATGCTCTGGCCGTAGGGCAAGGCATCGGCGTTCCATTGCACTCTTTGCATGGGCTATTCGTCTTTCATGGAATGATGGAAGGCGCGGCGGACGCATTCCTCCCCGATTCAGGGAAGAATGTGTCCGCTACGGTCATGCCGGACAGCGTAGCCCGCGCATGCCCCCCGTTCGGGCGGTTTTTTCCGGATCAGGCGGAAGAAGCGGACAACTCGGCGATTTCCGCGCGCACCGCGGCAATCGCGGTCTTGAGCGCATCGCGTTTCTCGGTCAGCACTTGCTCCATTTTCGGCGCCGCCGTGCGGATGCCCGCCGGCGGGCGAACCTTCGCCGCCGCCAGCAGTTTCTGGAATTTCGAGCGCCCGGCATCCATCGCCTGGGCGATTTCCGCCACCGATTTGACGTGATCGTCCTGATTCTTGAGCGGCAGGGGTTTTCCGTTCAGCAATACCTGATAAACGTCGCCGGTCTGTTTCACGCGCAACTGCACCCGCTGCGAGTCGGTGAACGTCAACGCGATTTCCCGGTAGCTGATACCGGCGGTACGCCGGATTCGCGTGTCGACATCCTGTTGCACGACATGGGCGCCAGCGCGCGCAAAATATTTCAACAGTTGCTTCGCGGCCTTGTCCTTGACACTCAAATCCTCGAACGAGAAAAGCAGGTTTTTCATGTGCATCCTTTCAGCGTTGTTTTTCCAGCGCGGCAATCCGCGCCTCGGTTTCCGCAACCCAGGCCCCGATCCACGACGCCAGCCGGTTGAGATC